>JAYTTH010000493.1:0-3318 GCA_043745515.1 Pseudobdellovibrionaceae bacterium
ATAGTTGTGTCCACGTTGGACATATTCAGAAAGATCAAATTTCATATTGTCGCGCAAATAATCAAAACCTAGTTCATTGTTAGTTGCATAGGTAATATCGCTGGCGTAAGAAGCTTTTCGTTCTTCATCTGTTAAGCCATGAACAATAATACCAATCGACAATCCTAGCCATGTGTAAAGTCGTCCCATCCATTCGGCATCTCGTCGAGCCAAGTAATCATTTACGGTTACAACATGGACACCTTTGCCGCTCAATGCATTTAGGTAAACTGGCAAAGTGGCAACTAACGTTTTACCTTCACCCGTTCTCATTTCAGAAATTCGCCCCGAATGCAGAGTGTATCCGCCAATCAATTGCACATCATAGTGGCGCATGCCCAAAACACGCCCCGAAGCTTCGCGACAAACGGCAAAAGCCTCTGGCAAAATTTCCTCTAAGGTTTCTCCTCTGCGAAGACGTTCCTGAAATTCTGGCGTTTTTGCTTTTAATTGTTCGTCGGTTAGCGCTTGGATTTTATCTGTAAACGAATTCACCTTATCAATGATAGGTTGAATCGTTTTCATTTCACGGTCGTGTTTAGTTCCAAAAATAGCTTTTAATACGTTTGTAATCATAGACAAAAGAATAAACTTGTTAAATTAAAACAGCAACTTGGATCTGATCTAGATCCCTTCTGGCCCTCTAGCAGTGTGTCGAGTCAGGTGTCGAGTCAAGTTTCGGGTCGGGCGTCGTGTTTGATTGGGCTTAAATCTTGTTCCATCTTATTTGTCTAAGTGCTTCGTAAACAGCAACTGCTACACTAGTAGCCATATTAAGGCTTCGAACTAGGCCAGATGTGGGAATGTAGACACTCATTTCTGAATTCTGGCGAATTAAATCAGGATTTAGGCCTTTAGATTCTTTGCCAAAAACTAAATAATCACCTTTCTTAAATTGAAACTCGTAGATGGATTTTTGTGCATGAGCTGAAAAATAGATTTTACGACCTTGGGCTGGGAGCTCGCTCAAATAATCCAATGTTTGCCACTTAAGGTGCTGCCAATAATCAAGCCCAGCGCGCTTTAATTTTGCATCCGTTATTTCAAAACCAAGAGGTTTAATAAGTGTCAGCGAAGTCTCGGTAGCTACACAAGTACGCCCAACATTCCCTGTATTATTAGGAATTTCAGGCTCAACCAATACAATATTTAAATCACAGTTATAAATAGCGATAAACTTCTTGTCCTAATTTAGTCAGCGCAATTCGGCGTCCTTTGTCGATCACAAGCTCAAGGTTCAATAGTTCGCGATACAAGGCCAAATCTATTGGAATAATGTCTCGGCCCGAACTTTTGCCTAATTTTTGAATATAAATTCTTTGCCTCTCATTTAGCTTTTTTGGAATGGGTGGACGTTCATTTAGAACCTTTTCCCAATCTCCATTTTCAATATATTTAAAATCACTGTTTGCTTTCTGAGGATTCAAAAAATAACCAAAAGCATCCTCGGACCCCGACTCCAATTGAACAGATACCGTCTGTCGGTGGGTTAAGCACTCGGTTGGGTTTTGAGGCGAATACCCCATTAGTTCATCCATAATATGCAAGCCCATTTCAGTCGCACCTATTCTAAATAAGGTTCCTCTAATAGTATCTTTCCCCAGTTTTCCAAGTATAGGAAAGCCCACCTTGGTTCTGAACACTGAAGCCAGAATCACAGCCGATTCTGATGCAACAATAATATTTTGAAGACGAGTTAAAAAAGATTCCCCAACAGACAAAGCACTGCAAATAAAAATTGAATTTGTCGACATAATTCCCCTCCAATTAAGCTTCCAAATTTCGAAAGTTGGTGAATATCAGAGCCCTACACAATGCGCAAGCGAGAAGGCCGGACTCATGTTTATTGTTTTGCGTTATGTGAAATATTTCTTAGTCTAAGACAAAAATTGTTTGTTATTACTGGAGCTAATTCCAAATCTGTAAAATGTTAAAATTGCAAGGGTAGTTACAATTATGAGCGAAGACACGATCAATTTCATGGGTTATATGTGGTTACAAAAAGAAGACGGCGTTATAACTATCGGTATTAACGAAGAAGGGCTTCAAGATTTTGATGAAATCACTTCGATTGAATTGCCCCCAGAAAATGAAAAAGTGGAAGCCGATACGGTTATTGGCACAATTGAAACAGATGATGGTCCGTTGGATATTTATTCGCCTGTCAATGGAACGATTTTAGAAATTAATCCTCAAGTGCTTGAATCTCCGTCATTGATTCAAGAAGATCCCTATGAAGAAGGATGGCTATTAAGAATTGAAACCACCGAAGATGTTGAAGAGGATGAAGATGAGGACGATTTTGACGAAGACGATGAAGATGACGATGAGGACGAAGAAAAATCTGAAGACGAAGAATAATTAGTTCTTTCGTGCCCCCTCATTCACCTCTAAAAAATATGTTTCTTTTTTCATTGTGTGCTTTAATTTGGGGTTCAACCTATTTTGTAATTACTATTCAAATAAGCCAAGCACCTCCGATGATTACCGTATTTTGGCGTTTTGTGGTTTCAACGGCCCTAATGTTTATATATCTTCATCTTTCAAAACAGTCGATGCATTTTGCCCCCAAAGCTCATTTTTGGTTTTTTTTGCAGGGCATTTTTAATTTCTCAATTAACTACATACTTAGCTATTGGGCTGAAACTTTTATCAAATCAGGCGTGCTGGCCATCACGTTTACAACGATGGTTTATTTCAATCTTTTTTTTTCATGGTTCTTTTTTAGAAAACGAGTTTCTTCACGGGTTATTGTAGGATCTTTATTAGGCGGACTTGGAATATTTTTAATATTTATGGATGATCTGCTTGTCACATCAACTAGCAAAGAATTTTTTGGCTTGGGTATTGGACTTTGCGCTGCTTTTTCGGCATCTTTAGGAAATATGGTGTCGGTTCGAAATATACGATCAGGCATCAGCATAAGTGCCGCCAATTCTTTTGGAATGTTGTACGGAACTCTTTTTACTGGCGTCGCAATTCTAGTATTGGGAATCCCCTGGTCTTTGCCAATGACGAACACGTTTATTAGTAGTTTAATTTATTTAAGCATTATGGGAACTGTGGTCGCTTTTGCTGCCTACAATACTTTGCTAAAAACGATCGGCGCAGATAAAGCCGTGTACACTACTATTATTTCTCCGATATTGGCGATCTTGCTTTCCTATTTTTTTGAAAATTTAAAATTAGTTCCAACTATGATTGTTGGAATTTTTTTGTGCCTAGCTGGAAATCTTTTGGTACTATATAAACCCAAACCAAAAACAGCTGTTGTTTAGA
>JAYTTH010000494.1:0-12406 GCA_043745515.1 Pseudobdellovibrionaceae bacterium
GCCTTTGCAAAAGGGCAGAAAATTCTTCTTGAATCCATTTTAAAGAAAACAGATCTTTCTAACTTTGCAGCGACTCATTATTATAAAGGTCAAAATTGCCTGGCTAATCGAAAATTAGATTGCGCAAAGGAATCATTTACAATGCTGGGAGAGAAATTTCCTGAATGGTCTTATTTAGCGGCCTTAGGTTTGTTCCAAGTTGACCGCGCACAATATTCTAGAGGTATTTTTGAGGCTTTGAAAAAGGAACCTTTGCAGCTCCAGCTGATAGAAGCCCGCGCCACTTTGGAAAATCCAGAATGACAAAGACAATTTTAGCAGTAAGCCTTTTTTTTGTTTTGCGCCCGCAAGCTAATGAAGGTGGTCATGGTGGCGGCGCTGAAACTCACGCGGCTGTTCATGTGGAAGAAGAAATTGATCCCGATTCTTATGTAATTGATGTTCGAGACACCCCCGGTGATTTTAAAGTGCCAACAAAACTCTGGGATCTTATTCTAGGTAAGGATAGCAGGAAAGAGAAAGACGAACCTTTGATAGTCTGGTTACCGGTCAAAGTATTTTTTAATAGCAAATCAGCGGGAATCTTCCATCATGAAAAAATTATTTACAATTTACCCCGTGGAGGTGGCACTATTGACCTTGCAAAAAATGCCGAAGGGGATCGCGGAACGTTTTTTTTAAAATTTGGTTTGAATGAGTTTAGTAACCCAAACGGTATGAAGGTATTTTTTCTGAGTAACGCTAAAAAGAAACGAATTGATAATGAAATCTACGGAGCTGGCTGCAATGTGTATTTTGATGTGACGAGTTCACTTCTGAAAGCCCAAACTGCAAGTGGAATGAAATTTAATATAACAGATGCTAGGCATGTGTCTTCGATGGGTGGACATTTTTTGTTTGTTCAGCTTGAGAAAGATAAAGTTTTCCTTTCTCAAGTAGAGTTTACCGATTCCAAAAATAGAGAACAATTATGCAAGATTTAATTCAAAGCCGAATTTTAGTTAAGGATTTAAAAGAAAAGGAAACTATTAATTCTGTTTTTCTTGTCAAAGAAAAAAATGTTGGCGTTGGTAAAACTGGAAAGCCTTTTATGTCTATTGTTTTAGGCGACAACACAGGTAATATTGACGGTCGTATTTGGGATCAGGTTGAAGAATACAACAAAGAATTTGAAACCGGAGATATCATTTTAGTAAAAGGAAGTGTTCAGGTTTTTCAAAACCGTAAGCAATTGATTATTTCAAAAATCGCTCGCCAAGAGTTGAGCTCTTTTCAGCTGGGGGATTTTGTTCTGAGTTCATCCAAGTCTCCGGAAGATATGTTTGCCGAGCTTTTCATTTTTGCTAAAGAGATTCAAAATGAACATTTGAAGATGCTTGTAATGTCGGTTCTGGAGGATCCAGAAATTAAACCTTTGTTATTTAAGGCACCGGCAGCAAAGACTATTCATCATGCATGGTATGGTGGCTTGCTGGAACATATTTTATCTATTATAAAAATTTTAAAAAATCTATCTGAGCACTATACATTTTTAAATAGAGATTTATTGTATTTTGGAGCCATTTTTCATGATATCGGCAAGTTGTGGGAACTCGAGTTCGAACAAATGTTTGCCTACACCAGTCGAGGCCGTCTGATTGGGCATATGGAAATTGCCTGCGAATTGGTAGATAAAAAATCATCTCGAATCATGGGGTTTCCTCAAGATCTAAAAGACGTCTGTAAACACATTATCCTCAGCCACCATGGGAAACTAGAATATGGATCCCCAAAACGTCCTAAATTTATTGAAGCTTTTTTGGTCGCATTTATAGATGATCTTGATAGTAAGATGAGCACTCTGAATTCATTTTTCACTAGCGAGCGTGGAAATGGAGAAAGTTGGTCACGATACAACGACCTTTTTGAGCGCTATTTCTTGGTCGATGATTTAAAAGAGAAATATAAATGATTTTTGAACTAGTTAACGCTTATAAGATTTACGATCCAGCAGCAAAAAGCAAAATTGAAATTTTACTTTTGTATCCTGGTATCAAAGCGATTTTTTTTCATAGAATTACAAGTGTCTTGTATAATTTGAGACTTTTTTTTCTAGCACGGTTTATTGCCGAATTTTCCCGCTGGACTTCAGGAATTGAAATTCACCCTGGAGCCAAGTTAGGTCGACGTTTAGTAATAGATCACGGGATGGGAATTGTAATAGGGGAAACAGCCGAAATTGGTAATGATTGCATTATCTTTCATGGCGTTACTTTAGGGGGAACAAAGTTTGGCGCTTTTAAACGCCATCCCACTGTAGGCAACGGAGTAATTATTGGAGCGGGCGCCAAAGTCTTAGGGCCCATTCTAGTTGGTGACAATGCTCGAATTGGAGCCAATGCAGTGATAACCAAAAACGTCAGCGCTGGAGTCGTTATTGTTGGCGCCAATCAAATAGTCCAATAGGATTTCCTCGGTCTCATAGTAACCAAAGCTTCAGCCCGTGATTTCGAGGTCTTCAGTCTCATATAGTCAATATCTCAATATGAGGCAGGGCTGTGGGAACCGCTCCTAAAGCCTAGATAAAAGAATATTTACTGAGCCGAACTGAGAATTGGCAGGGAAATGTTAAAGAAAATCGTAACGCGGGCGATAAGAGCTGTATGAGTAAGGATCTTGAAAATTTAATTCCCATATCAATGGATAATATTGTACAAAATGTGAACCTGCCTGGGGATGTTTATTTCAAATTAAGCGAGAACAACTATGTGGTAATAGGTCGTGAAGGCACCCGTGAGCAATTCAAAGACCTTCACTTTTTTGATAAAATAAAAAGTTCCGAGATTTATGTTAAAAAAATGGACTTAAGAAAATTTTCATCTTTGAAAGTATTAAGTGCCAGCGAAATAATGAAAAGTGACAAAATTCCTGTCGAAGCCAAGGTGAATACTTTGTCGCAAACTCTGAGTAGCGTATTTACAAGCATCGATCATTTAGGCTTCAGCAATGAGGCTCTGGGTAATACTAAATTCGTGGCAAATTCTGTGTTAAAAGTAATTAATGATACTCCGAAGTTGGGTTCGCTTATGAACCTGATGGGTTCGATATCTTTAGATTTGGTTAAACATTCTATGTCCGTTAGTATGGTTTCGGCATTGATCTCACAGTCCAAGGGTTGGAACAATCCCTCGATTCTAGAAAAAATTGCGCTTGGCGCTCTATTGCATGATATTGGATTGAAAGAGTACCCAAAGGCATTTTTAAATAAACAACGAGTCGATTACACGGCCGAAGATTTAGAATATTATCAGAGGCATGCGTTTCGGGGAGTCGAAATTTTAAAGACTGTCGAAAATATTCCTGAAGAAGTGATGGCCATTGTTTCTGAACATCATGAAAATTCAATCGGGCAAGGGTATCCGCGTGGTATGCGCGATGTTCGGCTACATCCTTTTTCAAAAGTAGTATCTTTGGCCGATGCATTCTGTGAATTGACTTTTAAAGATGTACAAAACCCGACGCCAAGAGATCCCGAAGCTGCGATTCAGTTTATAGAACACACGTTGGGTCAGCCTTTTAACAAAGAGTGCTTCACAGCACTTAAAAATATTCTGACTTTTGGAATAAGAAAAGCATCTATCAAAATTGTTTAAAGATTGTAATGTTTCAGGTATTTTGTAAACGAAGCTTCACCCATGTGTTTTACGATTTCGTCACGAGGTGCATTTAATAGGTCGACTATAATCATGCCATCAATAGTATTAAAATCGGGATCGAAATTAAAACTCAAATATTTTGCATTCATCTTAGAATAGCTTTTTAAGAGCGATGGAACTACATTTTCATCGTATTTCTTTACCCACTCGTCGAGTTCTGCAAAATTTTTGAAATTTCGTGCTAGTTCTTTGAGTTCATTGTAGTTTGACGTTCGCAATTTTACAGGGACCCGCGCTTTCACAAAGGGGCTTAGCTCAGATTTATATTTTTTGTTTAAAAAATAGATCATTAATAGTTTTGAACTGTCGGTGTAGCTGTTTGATATACTCACCGGACCAACCATGTAGCGATAGTGTGGGTTTTCGGCAAAGAAACACCCTAGGCCTTTCCAGATACTGTCGAGTGCACGAAGGGCCGCACGGCCGGCTTCGTCGTCAACAAAGGATCGACCTAGCTCTATCCCATCTATAAAATGTGTTTTTAAAAGAGCGTCGTATTTAAATAAAGTATAACTGTATAATCCTTCGGGTCCTCGAGACTGCAATATTTTATCGATCAATCCAATTCTATAGGCGCCCAAAACGCGTTTAGTGTCTTCGTCAAAGGCAATCATGTGATGATAAAACGGGTCGAATTCGTCAATGTCACAGGATTTGCCGGTGCCTTCATTGACTGTTCTAAAAACCTTTTCACGGAGTCGTCCAATTTCAAGCATCAAATCAGGGATTAGAAATCCCTGCGCCATATACACACCGATTTTTGAGCGACCAGTTTCTGAACGATAAACCAAGCTCATTTTGGCGATATTTTCTTGTAGAATGTCGACGGGAATAGGTTCGATCAATGGCTCTAGCGGCCGATGAACAACTTTGCGACCAAAGCGGCCTTTGAGCGAAACAAGTAAGGTCTTTAGAACCTTGGCTGTTTTTTTCGCGACTTTTTTAGTTACTGATTTGGACTTATCGATCATTCTGGCTGACCGTAGAGCCAT
Source organism: Pseudobdellovibrionaceae bacterium (assembly GCA_043745515.1). Classification (GTDB taxonomy): domain Bacteria; phylum Bdellovibrionota; class Bdellovibrionia; order Bdellovibrionales; family Bdellovibrionaceae; genus UBA2316. Next base: position 4,688 of record JAYTTH010000494.1, read on the forward strand.
AGAGGTAAAAAATCAATTCGAAAATGACGTGGGATCCTCTGGCCATGGGTGTTTAGGGTATCGCCCCCTCATTTCTTTGCGGATTTCAGGATAGGAGGTTTTCCAAAAGCTTGGCAAATCGTTAGTAATTTGAATTGGCCGGCCATGGGGTCCCAAGAGAATGACTTTAAGCTTCAGTTGCCCACCAAGTATGGCCGGGTGTTGGTTGAGGCCCAAAAAATGTTGTAAACGGGATTCAATTGAAGGCGTTTCATTTCTAGAATAATGAATTTTAAAAGTCCTGGACAGTACCTTGATTTGCAGTTCACTCGGTACGAGCTCTTTAACTATTCTTTGTTCTTCGTAAGGCAAATAGCCTTCAAGTTCAAAATTCCAATCCATTCGATTTTTTAAAGTGAGCCCCTTTTTTAATTCCGTTTCGATCATCTGATCCCAAGGATATTTTATCTCTTTATTAGTGGAGTGACTAACTAATTCAATACGGATCATCAGTTCATTAATTGCTGGAATTGATAAAACGAGTGTGTCCAATTGTGCTAAAAATATGTCTTTTGTTTTTTCCTTAAGTTCTGCGGGATCCAGAGGGTCATAGGTCAACGTATCAATCACTAAACTACAGAAGCCCAATTCAACGACTTTATAAAATTGCTGTTTAGATTCAACGAATTCAACCCTAGTGATTTTCTGGCAACTGGGTCGAACTGCGATATCAAAAACCTCAGTAGGTACAAAGTGAAAACTAAAGCAACGGGCTGTTTGAGTTGCATCTATTACAGTTTTAAAATTAAGGAAGTATTCAATTTGGGGTAACTGATTAGATTTTTGGTGGTCGCCTAGTCGTATTTCTTTGGAATTGGTGGTGGCCGCTTTGTGTGACAAATCACCTTCTTGTTTTCGCCGTTTGCAAATCCGAAAGCGATAAGAAAATGCTATAATAAGATCAAGTGCTTTGTCAGATTTTTTGTTTTTTTCTAAAAACTCTATAAATGTTTTTTCAACCGGAGTTTTAAATACCTTTTTAGATTCAATTTGCCAGTTTCGATAAAGCTGACTTTTTTCAAAACCAGTCTTAATCTGCAATATTCGTTTACTTATTTCAACGTGTTGAGTTCTGTTTCGATTAAAAAAATCAACAGCCTCAAGCAATGTGCTGTGAACACTGTGGTTGGAATCAGGAGCTGAAAAATCTGATTCCAGAAGTGCGATGAGCAGAGCTGCTTTATCCAAGGAATAGTACGCACTTGATAAAATGAGCAGCCAAGCATTTTCATATGATAAGCCAAGATCTAAAACAAGTTCGCCTAAAGAAGTTAGACTTTTATCAAAGGCTAAACCGTATTCTAGGTATCGATTTTCTAATTCTGCTAATACGGTTGGGGACGGGGTTTCAAACCAAGTAAATTGAGATAGTGGCCAGTGTCCCATTTTAACTAGGTGGAGGCCTAGTTCAAATAAAGACGATTTTTTAATGTCAGCAATAGGCGATTTTTCCATCGATTTTTCATCTAAATCAGACCACATTTTATAACAGATGCCAGGCCCAAGCCGATTAGCCCGGCCCTGCCTTTGAATGGCTGAAAACTGAGATATTTTTTTTGTTTGTAATTGGGTTTCTTCATAGTCTGCATTGAAAGAGGCATCCCGATGCAAACCAGAATCAAGTACCGCGGTTACACCCGAAATGGTCAAGGATGATTCAGCAATATTAGTCGACAAAATAATTCTAAATTCAAAGCCATTTTCATTTGCAACGATTCCTTTTTGAACTGCCAAAGGAACACTGCCGTGAAGAACCTCTGTAGCAAATTTTTTGAATTTTCCGCTTGTTTCTATGGCACGACTGGCATTGCGAATTTCTTTAAGACCGGGCAAAAAAACTAAAATTTGCTTTTTTCCTTTTTGGACAATCTCAATTAGTGCCATTAAAAGATTCGCGTCCAGTTCAGAGTTCCAGGCAAATCTAAAAGGTTTTTTTTGATAAATAGTTTCGATTGGAAATCTAGGCAATTCAATTTCAATGATACCCATATCGTCAAAAAAAGCGGTTAAGGGAACCTTATCAATTGTCGCCGACAAAAAAAGCAATTTTATTTGGGACCCTAAAATTTGCAATTCTTTTAAATGACCAATGGCCAAGTCCGTCCAATACGATCGTTCGTGAAACTCATCAAAAATAATTAAATCAATATTTTCCAAATTTGGATCCGAAGCGATTTTTTTTGCCAATAGGGCTTCAGTTAAAAACAAAATTTGAGTCGTAGAACTTTTTTTACTATCAAATCTAACTTCATAGCCAACGTTTTGACCCAACGGCCAATTTTTTTCTTCGGCAATTCGAGAGGCAGCGTAAATGGCAGCAATTCGGCGCGGTTCTACTATTATAATATTTTTAAAGTGGGCCGATAAATAGGGAGGGATTCGAGTTGTTTTTCCAGAGCCAGGGCTTGATTGAATGAGAACATTCTGTTTTGCAAGCATCGTTGCGCTGATCAAAGAGAGATAGTCATCAATCGGCAATTTCATTTTAGGGGTTTGACCAAAATCATGAATTCCGCTTTAGTTTTTGTTAGTTTATTTGTAATGTGCGCTGGGCTGCCCACTAAAATTTGCTCTTCAGCGGTTCCCAAATCAGTCGCCAATACCACGTGGTATTCGGGCAAGTAAATTCCCAATTCAGTGATCATTTTTTGCAATCGATAAGGAGTGTCCATTAGTACGACAGCTCGCCTTTTATCTGAAATTTCGCTTCGGATATCTTTCCAAGCTTGATTTCGAGCCATAGTTTCCTGCGGAATAAAACCTCTAAACAAAAACTCGTTTAGTTTCACGCCCGAAAGTGCAATCAAGCCCATCAAGCTCGATGCTCCTAAGCAGTTATAGATGGGTATGGATTCTTTACGGCACCGTTCTACCAGGTCGCTACCGGGATCGCAAAAAGCGGGGGTTCCGCAATCGCTGACCAAGACTACATTTTGATTTTTACAGAGTTCAGTAAACCGATTCAAATCATCTTTAATGGCATGTTCATCAAAAATTTCGTAGGTCTTGCCAGAAATTCCGTGGTGGCGAAGTAATTTCGATGTTTCTTTTGTCGATTCACAAATAATAACGGCGGCGTCTTTAAGGCACTGCAGGGCTTTTAGTGTTATTTCATCATAGTCACCGATAGGTGTGGCAATAAGTGTTAACATATTTTTAGTCTTCCAATAAATAATGAACGAGGGTTGCAATGTCATCCGCAGGGTTTTCTTTTCTAGAATGGGTGCTATCAAAAAAAACAAGTTCTACTTCTGGAAATTCCTTTGCTATTAAGTTGATATTTACGGGCTCATTTTCGAACAGAAACAGAGATGTTTTTGTTGTTACAATATGTTCCTGAACCCAGTCGCGTTTAAATAAGGCATCGTCCATGGATCGCTCTGGCTTCATAACCAGTTTACTACTCTTGTCGTCTAAGGGAAAATTCCATTTTTGTAATACGTCTCGCGAGCCTAGTTCCATTCGTTTGTAGTCGCGGCCGGTGAGGTAGACAATGGGAACCCCGAGGCGGTCCACTTTTTGAACAAATTCAACCGACCCTTCATAGGGAACATCGAAATGAATATAACGATTTGAAAAAAATTTTTCTATCCAAAACTGCCTAACAAGTTGAAATAATTCATAGTGATCATGATCCACTCCGGCTCGTTTTAGGACCTCAACGAATCCCCAGTCTCTGCGTTCCGTTTTTATATTTTTGAAATGGGAAATAACATTTGGAAACGTTTCTTGAATTAAAGGCTCGGAGGCAATGTCTATCAATACTTTTTCGAGTCGAGTTGACACATCAAAAAGCGTTGAATCTAGATCAAAAACTACCAAAGGGTGTGTCCCTTTATTCAAAGCTAACTCTTTGATTTTATTAAAAATTTCAATTGGTTTACGTACATTGCGCGGGGGTCTCGATTGATCGTCCATAGAATTCAAAGTAATAGACCAAATGGGGCTGTTTAATCAATGTAATTTTCCTACAATGTTTAGTTGGATTTTAGCTAATATTTTGTTAGCTAGATTGTAATGTCTGACACTGTTCTTGCTATTAAGAATCTTTCTAAAATCTATCCTAATGGGGTTCAAGCGCTAAGTGAGGTGTCGTTTGAAGTTAAAAACGGGGAATTTTTGGTGATCATTGGCCAGAGTGGATCCGGCAAATCAACGCTTCTTCGATGTATAAATAGACTGCTGGTGCCGACATCAGGACAAATCCTATTCAAAGGCATCGATGTAACCAAATTGATGGGCGACGACATTACGAATTTGCGCACGAAAATAGCTATGATTTTTCAACAGTTCAATCTGATACCTCGAAACAGCGTTTTATCAAATGTGCTGATGGGACGCCTTGCCTACACAGGCTTTTGGAAATCAGTCTTTGGTTTATTTTCAAAAGAGGATAAGAGTCAGGCGTTCAAATTTTTAAAGTTGGTTGGATTAGGTGATAAAGCACACGACCGAGCCGATCAATTATCTGGCGGACAACAGCAGCGAGTGGCCATTGCGCGGGCCTTGACTCAGGAGCCAGTTTTACTTTTGGCTGATGAGCCAGTGGCGTCGTTAGATCCAACAATGAGCCACGTTGTATTGGATTACATAAAAAAAATTAATCAAGAATTAGGAATCACAGTTATCTGCAATCTGCATTTTTTAAGTTTAGTTCGCGATTACGCTACTCGAGTTGTAGCATTGAAAAATGGCCAAGTTGTGTTTGTCGGTTCGCCAGCAGAAATTACAGAAGAATGGTTTCATAAAATTTACGGTGAAGAAGCCAAAGACGTGAGGATTCAATAGATGAATTCGTCTAGATTAAAAAGTTTAATTTTTGACGGTGTGTCTATTGGATTCGTGTTTTGTATTCTAGTGATTCTGGTTTTAGAACCCACTGATGAACAATGGCTGAACCTGCGTTTAAATAGCATAATAGCGATCCTGTGTTTTGTAGTGGCTGCTGGGACTAGCTTTTTCCTGAATAGTGCAAAAATTAAATCGCTTGGAAATGTAGTATTTGAAAATAGTTTTAAAAAGAACGCGAATTCTGATCGCTCATTTTATAAAGAATTCTTTCATTGGCAATGGATAATAGTTTTATTCTTTTTAGTAGGCGTTGGCGTTCGAGTGACCGACCTTTCCTTGTTCAAAATCTTGGATAAGGACGGAATCAATGGTGCGATCCGTATTTTTTTTAAGTTAATTCATCCTAATTTTAGTCTATTACCTATCGCAGTATTGAAAATGCTTGAAACTATATTTATGGCCTTTTTAGCCACAGCCATCGCCATTCCTGGAGCCTTTTTGCTTAGTTTTTTAGCTGCAAAAAATGTTATGAACGGGCCACTTGCGTATTCGATTTATTTTCTTTTAAGAACTGTATTGACGTTAGTTCGATCTGTTGAAGCTTTCATGTGGGCTATTATTTTTTCAGTTTGGGTTGGCATTGGTCCAAGTGCTGGACTGTTAGCTCTGATGATTCATTCGATGGCGTCTTTAGCAAAGCAGTATTCTGAATTTATTGAAGGGGTAGCAGACGGGCCAATCGATGGGATACAGGCGACGGGAGCGTCCAAATTGCAAGTCATGTGGTTTGGAATTGTGCCCCAGGTAGTTCTTCCCTTTATTTCATATACTATTTATAGATGGGACATTAACGTGCGAATGGCCACCATTGTTGGATTTGTAGGCGGTGGCGGAATTGGCCAACTCTTAATTGCCTATCAAGGTCAGGCGATGTGGGAAGACGTTGGCTGCTTATTTTTTGTAATCGCAGTTGTCGTATGGCTCATGGATCAAACCAGTACATATATTCGTGAAGCACTAAAGTGAGGTTAGAATGATAGATTTTCAAGCAACGATTAAAGAAACCCAAGTAGACATTCTTGGTCATTTAAATAATGCGGTTTATTTAGAACTTTTCGAAATCGCAAGATGGGATATTATTCATTCCAGAGGTTACGGCCTTAAAAAGATGATTGAATTGCAGCAAGGGCCAGTGCTTTTAGAAATAAATTTGAAATTTATGAAAGAAGTCTTGGCTCGCGATGCAATTACAATTAAATCAGAGCTCACAAAATACGAAGGCCGTGTCGGTGAAATAATGCAAAAAATGTATAAGGAATCTGGCGAGCAAGCTGCCGAATTGCGAGTGGCCTTTGGCTTATTTGACATGAAGACTCGTCGATTGATCGAACCATCAGAATCCTGGCGCAAGGCTCTTGCTTAAGTCTTTTTTCTAATTTGGAACAAATAAAAATTCATTTGGAAATTTACCGGCTTCCCATTTTGGGGGGATGGGATTTGGATTTGCTGAAATCAAGGACGCCCATCCTGGGCTCACAGGCTGAATACGCCATCCTGGCGCGCCTGAGCCTGTGATTTCAGCAAATCCAAATCCCATCCCCCCAAAATGGGAAGTGCATTTCAAAATAAATTTTTATTAGTTCCAAATTCCAAAAAAGAAAGCGTTGCGGTATGGTTATATCTGATAATTCGTTTCATAACTAGATCGCGGCTCCGATTGTGGTAAAAAAATTGTCTTGGGATTTTCTGTCTTTATATTTAATTCAGTAAATTCATGTTTTGAAATGCACTTTCTTTTGAGGGGGAAAGGGTTCCTTCTAAATCAATGGCTCAGCCGCGCCAGGATGGCGTATTAAGGCTGTGAACCGAGGATGGGCGTCCTTGATTTAGAAGGAACCCTTTCCCCCTCAAAAGAAAGCAGGCGATTCAATGCAAGAATTTACTGAATTAAATATAAAGACAGAAAATCCCAATCCCCGGCAGGTTTTTTATGCGGTCCGGAACATTTTTTCTCTTTTGGACTCAAGTTCTTCTTCGACTGAAAAAAGCAAATCTAGTTTTTCTTCTAGTTTATTTAGGATTTCGTCAGGGGTAGAAGCCTTGAAATTTCCTAAGGGGTCTGATTGTAAGAAAAAAGATTCGATTTCGTTTTGGGGGAGACGGTCATTTAGGATTGTTTTAAGGCAGGTGTAGAACTCGCGCAGCTGGTCTATGGTCGTGCGAATTTCGCTTCGAAGTCTGAAACTGTCGTGTTCAATTATTATTTCTTGAATTGCTTTTTCTAATTTGTTTTTTGTTGCGGGTTTTTCAAGTAGTCGAAATGCTCCAATTTGAAGCGCTTTGAGAATGACTTCTTTTTCTAGATACGCCGAAAACATAATAAAGGGAAAATGATAGCCTTGTTCAAAACATCTAGTGATCATCTCTAGCCCAGTCATTTTTGGCATCGTAAAGTCGGTAATTAATGCGTCGAAGGGCACGTTTTTATGAGCGGACAAATAGTCTATGAAATCATTAGGTTTATTAAAGGTAATCACTTCGTAGGTATCTTCGAGTAAGTTTGAAAATAGTTCTGTTAAATCAACTTCATCATCTATAATCACGACGGTTTTTTTATCTATGGTCATGTGAATTTAGTCGGTCAGATTTGAATTTGAGTTCAATCAAATTATTTTTAGGTGCCCGCCGTTTTAATTTGAAACAGTATTTAACGGAAATTTGACTGACCAGAATATCGTCGAAAATAGTTTAATAAAGACTTTAAAAAAGGTCTAGCTATCATCAAGTTGGGAGCCATATTCCCCGAATAAAGTTCAGTCTAGTAGAGGGACTTTTATGGTAAAAAACTATTACGTTAGTAAAAATAATCAGCAAATTGGGCCATTTTCT
>JAYTTH010000495.1:0-3309 GCA_043745515.1 Pseudobdellovibrionaceae bacterium
TGCCATGGAAGGCTCTGCGCAGATGACCAAATTACGGTATCTTTTTTATTAAAGCAGTTTTCATGGCCTCGGTGATATTGTTTGGCTGCATGGCTTCAAGTCATTTGTGCCTTTCGTGGGTGATAAAATGATTGAGTTTATTGATAACATAGCGAAACAAAATATGAATGGGTTGAGACCTGAGGCTATCTTTGAATTTGAAATGTATGTTGAATCAATAAAGCACGATAAAGCAGCGTTAGAAAAACTTAAGACTGCATATTTTCAACCGCAAGGAAAGAGACCGGCATTTCATAAGAGTTCTAATATGCTAAATATAACATTTTTACTGTTAAAGAATTACGAAGTAAGCTTTAGCGACTTTATTCTAATGAATCTGTTATCCGATAATCCGCTCGATTTTTCAGTTTCTCAGTTGATGCTCATAAAAAATCATATTTTTAATTTTTTACCCCAACTGTCCAGTCTCACCAGTCCGGACCGCCATGACGCGGATCAATCTCACGAAAGCGGACCGGTTTAGTAGGTGGTAAATCTCACTAAACCGGACCGGCTAAACGCTTAAAGTATAATCAGATCTGATCACCCAATATTAGCTAAGCTTTTGATGTTTTAAACAACGAACATCAGGAGCTTTATGCGCAAGAAAAACAGCAAAAAAATATTGGGGAAAATCAGCGTGGATCGAAAAATTATAGAGCACTTAATCGATGGCAAATCAGTAACACAAATTCAAAAGATTTTACAAAAAGGCAAGGGTTATATTATTTCAGTTCGCGATCTTGCGGTTGAATATAATTACATTGAAGAAATAATTTGTGGCGAAAAAAGATATAAATCTGGAATAAAAAAACTACCCCCATTTCCTGAATCGCCGTTCGCTATTGTTGATAAAATTGCAAATTATAAAACGATTGAAACTGATCTTTACTTGCAGCCTTCAAAAGAATGGATCACCGAACGTCTTGCTGCCGGCTGGTCACCGCAAACAATATTTGAAGAGCTTAAAACACCAATTTCAAGAGCAACTTTTTACAGATACATGCACAGAAATAATTTCATGCAACCATCAGCATTTCAAAAGTCACCAGAAGAAATTATTCACACCGCCGGAGAATGCTTACAAGTTGATTGGGCGAAGCTGTGCGACGCAATTGATCCAATCACAAAGAAGAGAAAAACTATTTCTGTTTTTATTGGCGTTTTAGGATTTAGCCGCTATCAAATGGTTCGCGTGGTGGAGAGTTTAAATTTTTCAACTACGATTGAAGTTTTACAATCTATGTTTAAAGAACTTGGCGGCGTTCCCAGAAAAGTAACATCAGATAATCCAAAAGTATTTGTTACAACCGCGTCGAAGTATGAGGCCATTTGTAATCCAGGATATGAACGATTTGCGGCTCATTATGGATTTACAATCGAAGCACTGCCACCACGCGCGCCAGAGAAAAAAGGTAAAGTTGAAAGATCTGTTCAATATGTCAGACGTCTTTTTGAATCCTACGAATTTGAAAAATATAATATACAAACAGCTCAAGAGCACATTAATAAGAAAAATGAATTAGCAAATTTAAGAAAACACGGAACACATTTGCAGAAACCGCTTGAAGTATTTTTAAATTTGGAAGCGTCAAAATTAAAATCATTACCCAATTTATCTTATGAAATTGAAACGATGACACAGTCAAAGGCAAGGCTTGATGGTTATGTTAGATTTGAAAATAAATACTACCGCATTCATGATAAATTTAAAGGTGAAAATTGTTTTATCATTGGCAATCAAAAGCAAATTACGATTTATTGCAAAGGTTTGCTTTTGGATATTTACGAACGCATCACAGATCCATTTACGAGCAAAGCTTGCAAGGATCACTACAAACAAGATTTTGAAAAAACTTTGCAAGATCATGGTCATTATATTTCAAGAGCCAATAAGTTAGGTGAAGCCGTTGGCCAGTTTGTAGAAATTATTTTAGGTCGCGGAGAAGGCTTTGTTGATCTTCGCGTGATCTGGGGACTTTTATCTTTAGATAAAAAGTATGAGGCAAGTTCAATAAATAAAGTTTGCAAAGAATCTATCGAGTTATCGCAAGTCAATTTAAGAACCATTAATTCATTATTAAGGTTAACGCAAAAAGAAAAATCGCAAACAACAACAACGAGCCAGGAAGAGGAGGAATTTAAACTGGCTAATGGAAAATTCACAAGGCCAATGAGTGTGTATAAAAAACATTTACACCTCGTTCAATAAAACAAAGGAATCACAAATGAATTTAGAAATAGTAAAAGATCAGTTCAAGAAATTAAAAATGTTTTCAAGCGCTAAAGAGCTTGATGAAGTTTTGCGAAAAAATAAAAAAGCGGTCGAATTAAATTGGTTATCAGAAGTGCTTGAAGCTGAGCTTGACTTCAGAAATGAAGCGACAATACAAAGACGGATAAACAACGCCCAGTTCCCCGAGCAGCGTAGCCTAGAGCAATTTAATTGGGATTTTAATCCAAAGATACCAAGAGAAAATATTAGCGAGCTTGGGACTTTAAAATTTATTGAAAAAAATGAGATCGCTCTTTTTCTTGGTAACCCCGGGACTGGAAAAACACATTGCGCGATTGCTATCGGAATGCAGGCGGCACGATTTGGTTACAAAGTTTATTGCACAAGTGTGAAACGATTAACGAAAAAAATATTGTTAGCAAAAAAAGAAAATACGTTAGACAGTTTATTTAAAAAAATACTGTCATCAAGACTTTGGATTTTAGATGACTGGGGTGTTGTATCAATGAACCGCGACGTGAGTGAAGAAATATTTGATTTATTTGATCGCAGAAAACACAACTCAGCAATGCTGTTAACAAGTAACCGTGATGTTGAAGAATGGCCCCAAGTTTTCAGTGATCCAGTGTTAGCAAATGCCGCTATCGATCGAATGTTTGAAACAGCAAATATTTGTATTTTTGAAGGTGAAAGTTATCGCATGAAAGGTCGAATTTTACTGAAAGATTTTGACAAAGAAAACTAACCCAAATAGTGTCGTATTTGGGTGGTCCGATCAAGTGAGACTGACCCGGTCCGAAAACGTGAGACTGAACACCCCAACATTATATGGGTAAAAGCCCGCTTCTTTTGACGTATCTTGCAGAAAAATTTGACAAATTTAGTTTTTATTTAAGCTGCGGCTTTAGTTTAGATGTTAAGTATGAAAGTATAACTTGCTCTACACCAATTTGTGAAACAGATGATGATGACCTTCAGGCGATAGTATCTTTTTATAATATAAGTTCAATGTTCGATGGCTGCACATTAGGACA
>JAYTTH010000496.1:0-12313 GCA_043745515.1 Pseudobdellovibrionaceae bacterium
GCCGAAATTTTTGTGCCTGTAATTAGCAAAACAAAAACCAATCCAAGGCTGATTGTCGATTTCAATGTGCTCATAACTGTCTCCTGGTCTTAGCTGCCATAAAAACCTCGGCAAAATGATAAACGTTTCTTAGTACTCTGGAGCTGCAAATATCCTGATAGTGTGTGCTGTCTGTAAACACGTAAGTTTTCACTGCGTTGGCTGTCGCTTGCGATATTGGCTTCTATATTTTCTAAAAGCTTTGGGTTCCTTTGGACTTCTTCAAAAAGTACGTCCATGAATGGAATTAATTTTGAACTGTCTTTGATATACTTGTATACAATTCCTGTAATTTCAAAAGCCGCTTCGGGATGTAAGCGCGTCAGCGCTCGAAAATAATTAACCGTATCGCCGGCAAAACTAAAACTTAATTTGCGCACTATAAAAGCTTTTAGCTCAGGAGTCGAATTTCCCGATTCAAGCAGCGCCGACAAAGCGTCTCCATCAGAGAATGCGCTAACAATCTTTTTTTGAATGATTACACTGACAAGAAAATCACGCAGTTCAGTATCGTTGGGATTAACTTTTAGCATCAACCGTACTGGCCAACCCATGTCGGTTTCCCAGGACATTACTGGCTTGGCAAAACTGAAACGTTTACCTTCAGAAAAACGCGCTTTGATTGTGGCTGCTAACGCTATTCGATCCTGCTCAGAAAGCATCTTACCCAGGTATTCTGCGGCCTGCATTTGGTCACCTCTAGACGCAGACGTGCCCTTAGCTAATATTTTTGTCATTTCTGTTTTGAAGTCGTCGTAACCTAAATGTTGCTCTACTAATTTCAGGCGCCGACGATCTGTTTCATCGAAATCATCGCTTTTAACGAATCTTGTTTTAACAGTTTTTATTTTTAGCAATTCAATACCTTGTTCTTTTGTTAACAACGGGGACTTAAGAAAAATTTGGTAGAACTGGTCTAGTAAATGAAAATAAATCGAGTTTTCCATGCGTTGACTTTGAAAACCGCGGATGCCGACATTGATTAGGTCTGTGCTTTCTCGGGCACTCATGAATATATCGAAAACCTGTTTAACTACGACTTGCTTTTGTTCTTCAGTGTGTTGCCAGCTGTTTTGCTTTAGTAGCATCAACCCGGCCGTCAGTTGGGCTTCAATATCATATTTCCGGTTTGAAAAACCTTCGAAGATTTTGCTAGATTCTTGCGTCGACCAAGATTTGCCAAACATTTTCTCAAACGTCACGACACCTAGTTTTTCAAGACGATTCAAATTTTTAAGCAAGAAATCAACGTCTTCAAAAATCCAATCACAAACTAAATTAAAAGCGTGTTTATGGTGTTCGTTGTCCTGCGATCCCGCTACGAAAACCGTGTGCCCATAACGGTCGGTTTTGTATTTACCACGATAACTGATTTTTTCGGCAATAGTAGTGGCGTATTCATAAAATAGGAATTGTCGTTCAGGTGATGTAAAGTGCCTCATTACTGGGTTTTGGAAACCTTTCAGATAAGATAGCAATACATCAGGTGCCGACATCAACGTCATGATGGACATTTCTTCAAACCAATTCAATCGTCCGTGCTCGAATCCCACAGGTAATGGTTCGGAGGATAATGTAGGTAGCATCATCCAAGTGTGCATTAGAAAAACTGGCAATCGCTGAGATGAAAAATCCATGGAATCGCGGCTGCGCGGATCGTTTTTGTCGGGTGGAACATAAATCGTATAGGGCGTTGCCGACGCTAAAATACCCATGAAATTCCCTTTTTCACTGTAGCGAGCGCGAATAGCAACGTCTTTAATAGCTTCAATAGTGTGTGGATTCACAATGCCGGCGCGCACTTCAAACGCCGCCAACATCCAGCGAAATTCAACGGGCATATAGCGACTAAGTTCGATGAGGTGAGATAACATTATCTTTCTAGATTCTGGTCTGTGGTCGTTGAGTATAGCATTCCCAAGCCATTCGAGCTCTTCCGAGATTTCAAGATCAGGATTGTTAGATAAAAAAATAAAATACGGCTTGAACGAAGTTATTGACGTGGATTGATATAAATCAGTTATCGGCGGACGTTGAGATTTGAAAGTTTGACCCGTATTTGGTTTTGTTGCCGAGAATCCGGAAATGGTTAGAAAAATGAGCATCAAAGTAGTCACCGAAAAAGATCTAAAATCTAAGAATGAGACACTGGGTAACAATTTCACTACAACTCCTCAAAGTGACAAGAATGCAAAAAGTAGTCGCGCGGTTAAGGAATAAAATGGATCTGATACTAAAGGTTGCGTTTCTTGCGTTTATAGAAAGACGGGTGACTTTGATTTATACATCAAATTGTGTCTATGTGAGATTGTCGCCAGACGTGTTTAGAGGCTAATAGTCAGTGTGAACCTTGATCGAAAATCTGTCATAGAGAGGCTCGAATTCTGGTGAGATAACTCCGGCCTTGATCAATCGAGCTTTCACCCAGTCGGCGTGGCTACGAATTTCTTCATTCTTGGACTTTAAAGATTCAAGCAGCATACCAATAGTTTTTTTAGTGTCAATCCCTGCTTCAGGAAGCTTCAAATCCAGATTATTAACTTCGCAAAGTTTTATTGTGTCAGGGGAGGTGGCAAGATCATCCGGTGTCGTCAACGCTTCAAAAGGGTAGACGGTTGCAATAACTTGCTTGGCAATGGGAATGCGGTTCCACCAGGAGGTGATATTTTTAGAATAGGCCCAAGCCACAAAGTCTGAACACACGCTCATCAACTGCGAAAATTCCACTTTTTTCCATTCCATCGTCGAGCGGCCTTCGTTCTGACTATCTTGTTGCGGCTGCAGTCGATAGCCAAAAACGCTGTCTTTGGATCTATACTTTATGTTAGACAAGGCCTCTTCACGCAAGTCTGTAATTGTGGAAAGAAGGGTTCGTTTGACTCTGTACACCGAGTAATTCATTCGATACATAGGGGAATCACCATAGCCAAATTGAATGAAAGGTCCTTTGCGATCTTCTTCGGACAAATGTTCTTGAAACCGAGGTGGATAAAAACTCCAGGAAACAAGGCTTAGGTGAAGCGGGTCTTTGGCAATATTTGTTATGATTTCAGCATGTCCAAAGTTTACTTCCGGTTTTTTAAAAGACAGTATCTCTTTAATTTTTGCAGCTAGAATAATATTGTCACCAAGGCGGTGTTCATGAAACGTTTCTTCATGCTGTAAAATAATATCGCCTGGATAGGCTACCAAGCCACAGCCCATTTCTGAACTAGGAACATTTATTTCTTTTATCGATGCCGGTGAAAGCCCATTTTGAGCTTTCACCGAACCAGCCAATAAAATTAGAAACAGGGACAGTAGGTTTATCATTTTTTATTTTTTGCTTTTGCCTTCAACTTTAGCAAATGTTTTGACTAAATCTGCATAGCTAATTCGAGCGCCCTTAAAAATAGAATTTTCATCAAATGATGTTCTCATGTTCCAAAGCACACTACCCAATCCTTGATAATAGCCCACATATTGTGGTGACTTTGGTTGCTGCAATAAATAGTTAGCAGACAATTGTCCAACAAAAGTCGATGTTGGATTTTTGTCCCATGGATTTGAATTTACATAGCTTTTATCAGCCAATTGAGATGTGATTTCCTTTATGATTTGCACTTGTACATCGGCCAATCTAAGTTTGACATCAACACTAACGGGAACAACCGGTTTTGCTAAACCTTCTGTTCCTAAAACCAGTTGATTGTAATACTGAGTCAGATCTTTTGTTCGATCACTGACCATTTGTGACTGGGAACCTTGATCCAACAATTCACCGCTCATTTTTGCATTTACGGCGACGTTGGCGCCTTTGTTTATCAAAAGAAGAGGATCGATTTGGCTTAATTTAAATAAAACTACTTTTGACTGACCGCCAATTAGGGGCTCAACAGTTTCGCTTGAAACTGTGTCCTGCCCGGCCAGCTGCAAAGACAATATATGAGACTGAGGATTGGTTGCAGTCGAAGGATTTGTTACTTTTACGGCCACTGTCATTGAACCATCCACGGCATTGAGTTCATTGATTTGTATGTCACGTACTTCAACAATATTGTTTACTTGTAAATTAATCGGACGAGCCACTTCATCAACAACGATTCCCAAAGATTCAGAATCACGTGGGTTTTTTTTCAAAGCCACTTGCGCTAAGAAAGGCGTCGAACCTTGAATACGCTTTAACGCGGGTACATCAAGTTCCATAACTTGAGATTGGCCTTCGATTTCACCATATAGAGTCACTTTAACTCGTTTTGCTTTTCCGCCGTAGTTGGCAACGACGAAATGTGCGGCTATGGCTTCACCCGCGCGTAAAATTCCATCGTTCACTTTACCAACGATTTCTAATCCTTCGATTTCAATATTAGTACTTGTTAACCGGGTATTAAATTTTTCATTGAAAACGTTTCTGTAAACGCCGCTGTAAACAGACGAATATCTATCGATAGAGTCTTTTTGATATCGATAGTTGTATTCTTGCATTTGGCCTACTCAGTTTGCAACTCGATAGCCAACTGCTTCGCCGATTTCGGCACCTTTTGGGAAACTCTCGTCTAATGCCGCATAGTAGTTTCCAGCAAAGGCCCGCTCAATTGCGATGGAATAGGCCCTTGTGAACGACTCTTCAAAAATTTTCTGGTAATACGAATCCGGAACTTGAACCACAACTTTCACGATTTCCTTTCTAGGAGGAAGGGGAGGCTTAGGTGGGGCTGACGCAGCCGGTGCCGGGGTAGGTGTTGTCGGCACAAGTTGTTCGCGCATTTCGGTTCGAGATCCTGATCCAATTGAATTGAATAAGTAGCCCAAAGAACTTGAACGAAACAATGAAAAAGCGCGGTTTGAATTTCTCCAAGAAGAAAAACGACTGTCAATATCTTTTGGTGAACCACGGAAATTCCTAACTTGCCAATAGTCCATTTGATTTAATTCAGATGCTTCGCGAGAATCTTCGAAGTCTTCATTTGAAAATTGATACTGACCACCGTGTTTAAGAAACTCTTGCTTAAAAAAAGCTTCCTCATTTATTTTAGGTTGGCCATCGTAGGAATAACCATCAGTTAGGCCTTTAAAATCACTGACATCATGCCCATATATTTGTCGATCTGGTTGCGACTGATTATTCACGGCAGTAACAAAACGCTTATAAACATCATTTGAAGCGTCCTGAGTTGCGACCGGAGTGGCAAGGTCAGTTGCCCGGTTGCGTGCGGATAAAAAATCAAGTTGAGTAATCGATTGACGACCTGATTGAATTTCGCTGGAATCGCCAGACGTAGCTTCAAAACCAACATCCATTCCCTTTGATAGGCCGTGAATACGACCCAACGTAGTTCCTTGGTGCTGACCAACTCGTTCGGCCATTTTGGCCCCTTCGCGCCATCCATTTTCGCAGGACTCTAGTTCCTTTCTATCTATTGATCTTTGGGCTTGATCGATTTGATCAATGAATTTGTCTTTGCAAAGGGTCTTTAGCTGCCCATTTTGATTCAGGCGATCGCGGCCGACTACACCGTCATAGTTTCTATCGGTAAATTTACCCTGTACATGACGAGGTCTGCCTTGGGCCATTGAATCTGTCGTTACAGCAAAATTAAGAGCAAAAATAATCGCAAGCGAAAGTTTATTAAAGCGAGTGCCCAAATTCATGGTGTCCTCTGTTTGTGATTGGTTTAAATTTATAGATTCGAAATATAGAACATGTGCAGTCATTTTGCGACGGTAGAGATTTAGTCAATTTGCCAAAAAAGGTTACTTTGATAGCCCATACGGCGTCATAAAGAACCTTCGGTACTGCTAGTAGAATGACCGTATAACCGTGCGTTATCGTTTTTAGGTTGGGATTCAGTCTGATACGCTTTCGTTAAATGAAAATGTTAAGTTTCTTAATTATTTTAAGCACCTGTTTAATTTTAGAAAAAAATGCATCAGCGAACATGACGTCGCTTGATTTTGATCCTCGTAAAAATAAAGAAGATCAGTCAGAACCAATTGTAAATATTTTAAACCCTGATGTCTTAAATTTATTAGAATCTACTGAATTTAGTTTGTCAGAACTATTGGGCGCTCAATTAAACGGGTCGCAGACTTCCGATTTGTTTGCTTCAAATAGTTACTATAAAAGTTTTGCGGAAACGCTTGGCAAGTCGATCGAGCATTCTAAAGGGACTGACCAATTGCCTGAAATAGTCCCCAAAGACGGTGGTGATATTCCTGAAATGGTGCGACTAATTAGGGGCTTTGAAGACAAGGGAAAACGTTCGGAAAATGATTCAAAAGGTGGCTATTTTATCAAGCATCTTTCCAACAATTCACAATATCCGTATACGATTGAATATGACGGAGATGAACCAAGGCATTTTGATTATCGTTGGTTAAATTCAAAGTATAGCTATTTTAAATTGGCAGCAGTTGTAAATCGCATGGACAGAGTAGATTTTAACATGGATTCTTGCGGTGAAATTCGCTTTATTTATCGGCTGAGTTATAAATCTGGTAAATCAAGTTCTTCGTTGCCATTTTTTATAAATGTAGTCCAAAGTTATCCAAAAAAAAAATCCTGCTCTGAGTACGCTAAATCATGGATTTTAACATCTGATACTTTGGCTCGGTTAAAAAAGAGTCCAGACCCTATAGCGGCTTATGCTCAGCTTTTAAAAAATGGACCTTTGAAGAATCTTAAATTTGAACAACTAGAGTCTAATTTTCAAAGTTTACGTTTTACTTCAGGATATATGCAGGATTTTGGCGGCCAGGCTATGTACCAGCTGCGTATTTTCAAAAAACAAAAAAATATGTTAGTTCCAATTGCCCTTGAAAATACTCCGGATGTTTTAGCTATTGAAAAAAACCCAAGTTTGCTAACCAAATTTGTCGACTATTTAAGATCAGGAAATAACTTAGAGAAGTTAGATCAGGGTACTCTTGTTGTCGATTTCAATGAACATTTTTTAACCAAATTAGCAGTGTCTTGGTCGACTTTGGGGCGCGCACGGTCAGCAAACAAACCGTATTCAAGACTGTTTCAAGATAAAAAAAAATTGCTAGAATCGATAGATATTTCAAAGCTAAAATTTATCAAGTCATATGACGGATTGGTTGAACGGCTAAACAATATGACTTGCATGGGTTGTCATCAGTCTGGTGGCACCGCCGGTTTTCACATGTTAGGCTATGCGGATAAATCATTTTCTCACGGATTCAATCGACAAGAATTGCCATTTTCAGCCCACGCCTATGCAGAAATGTCTCGTCGCAAGTCCTATACTTTGGCATTGGCGAGTGATAAAAAGCCAAATCAGTTTCGTCCCCATTCTAATTTTTCTGCAGCAAGGTGGACCCCCGATTCATCCATTCCGGAATTTGAAAAGCTAACGGCCGGGCAAATGTGTTTGCTAAATTCAAAATTGTTCAGCAAAAATCCTAACTGCAATGAATCGACGATTTGTCAAAAAACGGTTGGATCAAAAAATCAAACGGTCATTTTTGGAGAATGCATAAAGGAAAAAATGCCTTTGGCTGGCAGTGCCTGTTGGACTGGGGACATTGCTGAAAAAACGGATTTACCAGATGATCGCGGACAGATACCGAGCTATAATTTTTTTGCATTTCAAGACAAGTGGCAATTGGCAGGTACTTTAAAATCTATGCCTGGCTACAAATGCGTTTTGCCACAAAGTGGCGCTCCTTTGGGCCGAAGCAGTCGATCCTGTACAAATAGCGAAGAGAATTTTATCGGCCTATCAAATTTAGAAAATAGAATTCCAGATGAGATTTGCGGTAATCAAGGCGGTAACGGTTTTGACCTGTGTGCAGCAACGGGGGATTCCGGGGCCTGCCTAGAATCCCGTGTTGTTCGTTCTATGCTAGACACCTGCTACCCAGGACATTTTTGTCGTGAGGATTACATTTGCCAAAGCATTCCTCAGTATAACGAGATTTCGGAAGAGCACTACGGAACTAAGAAGAATGGAAAGCGAGTTAATCAATCCCTGCCGAAAAAAATCAACGCCGATTTTATTTCGATAGCAAAAAAGGAACATTTAGGATTTTGCGCTCCGACCTATTTTTTATTTAATATGCGTTTAGACGGTCATCCAAGTCCAATCACCGGATTGCCTCCAGGTGATCCAAAAATAGATAGGTCCCAGCCGAAAAGAGGATATAACTAATGGTTAAACTATTCGTTCTTTTTATTTTACTGATTTTTGAAATGGGCAGAAATTCGCAGGCTAAGAGTTTGACTCCGGAGGCTTACGATTCGTATCCTGCGGACGACGCTCACAATCATGATGGAAGTCACCCAGAGGGACAGAAAAACTGCGGATCCAATTATATGTTTCCTGGATCGGTGGCCCGTCTTGGATCCCATTCATTTTTAATTTTAGGCCAGGAAGATAAATCTCATATATTAGCGGATCATAGGACCGGAACACCGCCACACAACTATCATTTTATTTTGCGAATACGTTTAGACCCGGATGAGATGGCGTTCTATAAAAAAATGAAAGCAGAATCTAATCTATTCCCAGCGTTTACTACTATCTATTATGACGATGCCAATTCAAAAAAGCAGCTAGACAGATCATTTTTTTGTCTAAGCGATTTGCCAAAAATATTTGGCAGTGGAAAAAAGAAAGGTGATGAATTTGAAAAACTATTTCCAATTCGAGCCTCGTTGCAAAAAGACGCAGATTTTGAAGGGGCCTTTGATATTGAAAAATCGATTTACCCGGGCGGCCATTTTACAATTGAACGCGAAGATGTAGAACTAGTAGTTTATCGCTATTTGCCCAGCTATCTAGAGCAAGCATCGTTTCGCAAGGCGCTGAAGGAAAATAGTCGACAAATTGTGCCACTGCTGTCGGATGCGCCTCTTTATGCAACCGAACCTATCGAGCTAGCTTCAAAAAGAAAGTCGTTTGCTCAGACTGATGGTGCTATTTCGGATAGTAAGGAAACCTGTCCTAAAGATTTTTATTTGAAAAATAGCCTAGTTCCGAAAACAATTCATAATTTTTTATTGTTAAATGAAGAAGAAAAAAACACAGTCTTGGCCGTGCATTACTATGATCAGGCACCTCATAACTTTCAAACTGTGTTGAAATTGAGACTGTCTGATTCAGAAATGACCATCTATCGTAAAGCAAAGGAAGGAACAAAAATTCCGCCGGTGTTTCAAACGCGACTGACCGCTGATAAAAAATCAAAAGCCAAAAATTATTCATTTTGTATGGCTGATTTAAAATCGTTGGCATCTGATGGCCTTTTTCATTTCGAAGGAACAGTCTATAAAGATTCAGGCTTAAACGAATACAAATTAGGAAGTGCAGTTGGAACCTTAGCAATTGATGGAAAAAATATTCAAGTTGTTACCAATCGAGGACTATTGAGCTTGATGAATCCATTGGCAGTTGCAAAAGACGTTTTAGGCAAGGCGGCAAAAAAATGAATTTTAATACGATTGTATTATCTTGCTCAATGGTCTGCGTGGTTGGGCAGGCAGAAATAGATTCAAATTTTGTAAATATAGCAACTGAAAATCCAGGAATTGAAGTGGAAATGAGGTATTTTTCAAGTTGGAATTTTATCGGTCATCCAATTGATGGGTATCTAGCAAATAAATGTTATCTGACTAAAGTGGCCGCCAGAGCGCTGTCTGAAGTTCAAGTGGAATTGAATAAAAAAGGTTTTTCTCTATTGGTTTTGGATTGCTATCGACCTCAAAAGGCTGTGGCTGAATTTGTAAAGTGGACCAAAGAAGAAAAAGATTTGAAGATGCAATCCGTCTTTTACGCTGAGGAACCAAAGAGTAAACTTGTGGAACGCGGCTATATTGCGGACAACTCGGGCCACAGCCGCGGGAGCACGGTTGATTTGACTATTGTACGAAATTCATCCATTGGTGCCAAAAAAAATGCAGCCGATGGACTCCGATTTAAGGAAAACGCAAGTGATTGCAGAAGACAAAAAGATATTGAAAAAACCGGCCAATTAAATATGGGTACAACTTTTGATTGTTTCAGTCGAACTGCCGCCACCGACGTAAAAGGTTTGGCTTCAAAAGTGAATAAAAATAGACACTTTTTAAAAGGCATAATGTCGAACCATGGGTTTGAAAACTATCCAAAAGAATGGTGGCACTACACTTTAAAAGACGAACCATTCAAAGATACCTATTTCAATTTTACTATTCAATAAACGAGTCTAAAGTAAGATCGGCGACTCCTTTTGAAATGAAAAATTTAGAATCGACCCGATATGGTTAATTGGCAAACTAATATGCCCTTCATTTTCAACTAGTGTTACTCCAGAATTTAGAAACTGGAGAGCCATGACGAAAGCAATTTTGTCTGGAATAACGTGGTCCTTGTTCCCATGCCAAAAATGCACTGGCAAGTTCAGTCCGTTGGCTCCGAAGCTCCAATCTTTCAGAAATGCGCGGGCATCCTGCTGGGGACCTAACGAATTTTGCTTCAAAGCTTCCATCAAAGCTCTATTTAAAGACAAAGCTACATTTGGATTTTGAAAAAGTTCAAGGTCAGGGCGCGAGGCTGGCAGGAAAAAAGCCAATATTAAATTTCGATTTTTTTTTGGTTTTCCTTCAGCGGGACACACTGACAACGCTTTTCGAATTAGGCGCCCAGAAATATAGGGCAAAAGGCGTAAAGCGAGCAATGATGGCTTTGAAAAAATGGCTTTAATTTCTGGTACATTAAAATTTCCCAATCCACAAACAACGCGAATATTTTTAATTTTTTCAACGTTTTTTGTTGCGTAGGACACTCCGAACGGCGTGCCTCCACTGACGGTTACGATTTCAAATTTGGTCCATCCTAGTATTTGAACAAGCACATTTGTAATTTTCACGAAATCTGATAACGAGTCGTTTGTTTTAATTGATGTATCATTGTAACCGGGACGATCAATACACAATACTTCAAGATCTAGATTTTTAACTTCGGATTTAAATATTTCAATTTGGGCACTTGATCCAGGAAACCCATGGTAGAAAAGTATTTTCCGGCTACCATTTCCCAGAATACGGTAAGAAACGGGTCCATGGATTGTTTTTTCAATTTTATAGTTCATTGACGGAATGTTCCAGCTTAAAACTAAATATGTCCATATTATTTTATACAATCAACTTCTGACACATTATGCATTGAAAAATAATGCTCAAATAAATTCAAAAGGATAGTTCATTTTCTGCTCAATCCGATAGGAAACGTTTAACCGCAAAAGTGGGTATCAGAAATAGGTTGAAAGTTTTAGAATGAAATCTTTAAGAATCAACGGAATGAGTCAGAATGAATCGTTTTTAGGATGCTCCATTTTGAGAAATGAAATTAAATTGATTCAACTCATACTTTGTCAATAGTCCGACGAAACAATAGGTAGAGATTGGGAGCGAATTCCGTATGAAAAAATTTAATTCATGCATTGTCGTAGATGACGAACTCGAGCTTTTGGAAACTCTAAAGGATGGCCTCGAAGGCTTGTTTAATCGCGTTGACACCTGTCGAGACGGACTCGAGGCGATAGATAAGTTGAGTAAAAATACTTATGATTTAATAGTCTCAGATATTCAGATGCCCTATGTAAAAGGGGATGAGCTTTTAGATAAATTAAGAATAAAAGGCATTCGAACCCCTTTTGTCTATATCACTGGAAAAGGGTCAAGCTCGTTGCTTGCCGAAGGTAAAGACGTTGGCGTTGTAGAATATGTAGAAAAACCTTTTGCATTCAAAGTCTTCCTTGCTCGAATAGAA
The DNA here is from genome assembly GCA_043745515.1 of Pseudobdellovibrionaceae bacterium. GTDB lineage: Bacteria > Bdellovibrionota > Bdellovibrionia > Bdellovibrionales > Bdellovibrionaceae > UBA2316. The sequence goes on from JAYTTH010000496.1 coordinate 11,793, forward strand.
CGAGTCATGGAAATCATGGAAATAAAAAAAACCTTCGAATCTTAATCTTAGGTGTCTTATTAAAATTGAATTTTCTATTGAGTCTGATAGCGTTTGAGAATGTCAAATGAAGTGCTTGCTTATTTAGCTACTGGTTTTTTTGTAATTTCACTACTTCATACGTTTTGTGTTTCATTTTTTAACACTCTGGCTGCCCGATTCACTCCTGGAAGTTTCCTTGAAAACTTATTCCATCTTTTAGGCGAAGTGGAAATCGTTTTTGGTTTCTGGTCATTTATATTTATTTCTGTATACGCCTTAACAATTGGAAAGTCAGAAGCCATGGGCTATTTATACTCAAGAAGCTACAAAGAGCCAGTGTTCGTTTTTGTGATCATGGTGACCTGTTCGTCAAAACCAGTTCGCGATTTAGTAAACACTCTGATAGCAAAAACATTGCAGGTTCCGTTTTTTAACCCTCAGGTGAGTTTTTTCTTTGTGGTTTTTGCTCTCGCACCACTGTTAGGAAGTTTTATAACCGA
>JAYTTH010000497.1:0-3291 GCA_043745515.1 Pseudobdellovibrionaceae bacterium
AGCATAGGCTCTAATATCCACTATTTGTCGCAAAAAGTTAAATGACATTTTACTTGGACAAAGAACTCGATTAAATATTTTATCAACAAGATGAAAATAATGGAAAAACACTCACTTCCCATTAAGGTCGGCATCGTCGGCGCTCGGGGCTATTCAGGCCAAGAACTTTGTCGATTGCTATTGAATCACGCAAACGTAAGCTTGGACTATGTGTTCTACAACGAAGGAAAGCCATTTTCATTGTGGTCTCAATTTTCAGAATTAGAGCGTTTGGCAAAATCTCGTCAAAAGCCCGAGCCAATAGGGCTTGAACTTGAAGCCTTTTTCTTAGCCGAAGATGAAAAATTGGATGTGGTTTTTTTAGCGACCCCGAATGAGGTGTCTTTAGAATTAGCTGGACGATTTTTGAAAAAAGGTATTTCTGTACTAGATCTATCTGGGGTATTCCGATTGAATAAAGTGGATTTAAAATCCAGCACAGAATTGTATTATAAATATTACGGCTTAGATCACAAGCAGCCAGATCTGTTAGCCTTAGCTGTTTATGGATTGCACCCATTTGGCCAAAAAGAAGTCGCTTCGATAAACGTTAAGAATCCATTTTTAATAGCTAACCCAGGTTGCTATGTGACATCGGCGTTGATGGCTCTGGTGCCTTTGCTAGCTGATGGCTTGATTGAAAGCACATCAGTGATCATTGACGCAAAATCTGGCGCCTCAGGTGCTGGGAAAAAGCTGAATGAAAGTCTGTTGTTTTCAGAATTGTATGGCGATTTTTACCCCTACAAGGTTCTAAATCACCAGCACACTCCTGAAATTGAAATGTATTTAAAGTTTTTCACTGGACATCCTTCAAGCGTAGTCTTTACGCCGCATTTGCTGCCCATTTTTCGAGGTATCTTGTCGACGTGTTATTTAAAATGGTCTGGCAGTCTAAAAAGCAAGTCTATCGAAGAAAAAAAAGCACTGGTGCAATCTTCGTATTCAAAGGCCTTTCAAAATTACGCCTTGGTAGAATGGGGCGAACTGAAATCAATGCAAAAAAAAATGTCCTTAAAAGCAGTGGCCCAGTCGTGCATGACCCACATTGCCTATGAATTGAATGCGGATCATCTGATTGTTTTTTCAGCGATTGATAATCTTTTAAAGGGTGCCGCTTCGCAGGCTGTTGAGAATTTAAATAGAATTTACGGATTTCAACCTCAGGAAAGTTTAGTTTAACGGACAAACTGTTAGGAGCGAGAGTGTCAATTGAATCGAATATGAACATTACTAAATTGCCGCTTGGTTTTAAAGCCAGTGGAATCAATTGCGGCGTTCGTCGGTATCGTCCTGACTTGGCCTTAATATATTCAGAAACTCCCTGTGTGGCAGCGGGAGTTTTTACAAAAAATGAATGTAAAGCGGCTCCCGTTACCTACTGCCAAGCGTTAGTTCCCGGCAATTCCATTCGCGCTATTGTAACCAATTCGGGCCAGGCCAATGCCGCCACTGGGCCAGAAGGCGTTGAAAATAATTTGAAAATGGCCGAAGGCGTAGCTGCCGAGCTAGGCTGTTCACCAAACCAAGTTTTAACAGCCAGTACCGGCGTTATTGGGCAACAGCTAGCCATTCAAAAAATCGTCTATGGTTTGCCAGAGCTGGTCAGACGAGCCACTGCGGATGCTGATTTATTTTCTTTAGCTATTTTAACAACTGATTTAGTGCCTAAAACGGCGTCCAAAGATGTTTCGCTTTCACAGGGAAAAATTCGAATCACTGGCGTTTGTAAAGGGTCAGGAATGATTCACCCGAATATGGCGACCATGCTAGGGTATATTTTTACTGATGTTGATCTTAGTGCCGAACTAGCTCAGAAGTATTTAAAAAAAGCCGTTGATCTAAGTTTTAATCGAATCAGTGTAGATGGAGATTGTTCAACAAACGATACTGTCTTCTTGCTTGCGAACGGTCATTCCAAAGTGAGCCTGAAATCAGCAGCTGACGAGGATTTATTTTTCAATGCGCTGGTTGATGTTGGCCAGGCCTTGGCCAAAAAAATCGCCATCGATGGTGAAGGAGCAACTAAATTAATCGAAGTCGTATTGTCGGGCTCGCCCAGTCAGGAAATCGGCGATCGGGCGACAAGAGGAATAACAGTGAGTCCGCTTATTAAAACTGCTATTCACGGCGAAGACCCAAATTGGGGTCGAATTCTTGCACGGATTGGGGCCGAAGGGGTTCCTGCGGCAGCCATTGAAAAAATGTTATTAAAAGTTCAAGGCCAGATTTTGTTTGAAAAAGGCCGTCCCACAGCGTTTGACCGAAGTCACGTGCGTGAATTATTAAAGTCAAATGTTGTAAAAATCGAAATAGAACTGGATTCAGGGCCCTATCAGTCAGTCGCGTGGGGCTGCGATTTATCTAAAAAATATGTAGAAATTAATACGGAGTACACAACATGAGACGGGACGATCTTTTAGTCATCAAGTTGGGAGGCGCTTCTTTAGAAAGTGATTCTGTAATCCAAAGTTTGGCAACGGATATTAAAAAACTCAGTGATTTGGGTTATAGGATGTTGCTGATACATGGCGGGGGACCTGCGATCAATGCCGCTTTGACCGAGCGAAATATCATCTGGGAATTTGTGGACGGACAGCGAAAAACGACGCCAGAAATGATGAAGGTGATAGAAGCCACTTTATTCGGCAGTGTTAATCGTCGTTTGCAATCGCATTTTTCTAAACTAGCAATTCCCGTTTTAGGGATTTCAGGTTCTGATATGGGTATTCTGCGTTGTAGCCCGCTGAATGATGATTTGGGCTTAGTCGGACACGTTACCAGTGTAAATAAAGAATTATTAAAGAATCTTATTGGCTTGTCTGTTGTGCCCCTTATAACGCCAGTTGGCAGTGATGAAAAAGGCAATAAATATAATATCAATGCTGATTTGGCGGCCATGAGTTTAGCGACTCAACTAAAGGCAAGAAATTTAATCTATATGACTGACCAAAAGGGAATTTGGGATCAAAACAAGGCCACAATTAAAGAAATTGATGCCCTTGGTCTCTATCAATTGATGGAAACCAAAGTGGTTCAAGGGGGCATGTTGGTTAAAGTTAAGTCTGTATTGCAGGCACTTCGGGACGGTGTCGAAGAAGTGGACATCATCGATGCGCGAGCCGAAAATTCACTGTTTGACTTGGTTCATTCGAAAAAAAGTTTGGGCACCCGCTGTTACAGGAATTAGCTCGTGACACGCTATTTTTATTTGGCTAGTATTTTCCAATATCAAGGAGATAGTAATGTTAT
>JAYTTH010000498.1:0-3291 GCA_043745515.1 Pseudobdellovibrionaceae bacterium
ACTAACTTTAAATTTTTTTTTAAGTCGTTCTCATGTCAAAATTTCCGGGAAACTGCGGCCTCATAAAAAAAAGCGTTGGGCACGAAAGCAATATTACTATAATTAAACAGAGTCCTAATCCAATAAAAAATAAACGCCGTCCTTTTTTTGAATCCGATTTAATGAGTGAGCGTGACCTGTACATACAATAGAGGGCCGACACAGCTAAAATAGCAGCAAACCCATAACTGATGCGAGTTAGGTTTCTATTGAAACTAGAAATCATATAACTATCATGATAGCTCTCACTCCCAGGTCCCATAGCGCTATCCATAGAAGCTTTAGATTTTTCAGTGGTGTCAGCCTCAGAAAAATTTAGCAAACAAAATAGAAATACGAAAAATAATTTAATCATACAATCAGTCTTCAGATAATTTTAGTAATAGTCAAATAATGTTCTGAGTTTTAAAAATGCGGTCCCAAAACGAAAAAAGAAATCCAAAGTTGCAATTGTGCGATGTCTGGTGATGGTGGTGCCGATGATCTTCAGATTAAACAAAGACAAACTTTATTGTTGATTTCAGTTTAGAGCTGGGAAGTATAATTTCAAGATGAGAAAACATAGCTTGAAATGTAAAGATCTGTGTCGCCAGGATAAATTGCCAATCAGATACGGGTAGCAGGATCGACAGTGTAAAAAACAAAGCGATTTGAACACAGGTTTCAAAAGGGTGTAGCCGCAAAGACAAGGTAAAATCAAAATCGGTGTCAGAGTGATGGAGATTATGGATAAACCAAAGCCATCGGTGATAAAATCTATGACGCCAATAAAAAACGAAATCCAAAAGTAAAATATAGAAAACAAAGAAGCCGATATCAAATTCATTGCTTTGAAATGAAGGACCGAAAGTCAGTGAATCGAAAATAAAAAATAAAAATACAAGTCCGATTAGCCGGTTTAATATTTCAAGAGAAAAGTTAAAAGACCAACGCTGAATTAGATGCTCTTGGTGAATTGAACTTAAAGATGAAAAGTAGGTCAGTTTAGACGCAGTCAAAAATAGTAAAAAACCCAGTTCAGCAATTAAAAATAGTTTAGTAGGAAACATCAGTTATAAGAAGAATAGTTTTTCCTAGTCCGGTCAAAATAATTTTTAAAGTCTGGTCCCTTATTGGACAAACTGGCATCTAAAAGAATTGGACAAATCCGGCTTAAATATGCGAAACTACCGTTTATGAAAGTAAAACCTCACCATATTCTAGTAAAACACGAATACGAAGCCAACGATGTGCTTCGATTACTAAAAAGTGGAAAATTTTTTGAAGACCTAGCAAAAAAAAATTCAATATGCTCGAGCAGTCAAAACGGCGGATTTTTAGGGGAAGTAGAAAGCCAAAGATTAGATCCCGATTTCTATTCGGCCTATGAAAGCCTAACCTCGGGCGAGGTCTCCAGGCCAATAAAAACCAAATTCGGCTGGCATTTAATTAAAAAAGTAGAATAAAAATTTCCCACCCCCGCTAACGACGCTCATTGCTACTCAATTTTGATATCACCACTTGTGGTTGATATTTCGACTGTGGCGACTGATTTGGCTTGATCACGATGTTCGTTTACAATCCCGCCGGATACTGTTTTTAAATCAAAACGAAATGATTCGGATAGTGGTAGTTTCAAATCAATATCGCCTGAAATTGATTTAAGCCGGGTGATCGCTGTGCCTTTGTTTTCGACTTTGATCCCTCCACTCACTGATTTTGCGGCTAACGTAGTGATAGCGGATGTGTGAATGTGAGTGTCTCCTGAAATCGTGGCCAAAGACAAAATATCGGACTTAATTGTATCAAGCAAGATTTCGCCGGAAGCAGTTTCGATACTAAGAGAATTGGGCGATAGATTTTCAATTGAAACGTCGGCACTGACTGATTCAATGGCCAGTTCGTAGGCGAACGAGCTAGGTATTTCAATATGAATTTCAAGATCACTCACGCCTTTTTCTGGTTCCAAAATAGTGAGCACATTAGGGGTGGAATTTATATCGAGTAATTTTGGACTGATGGATTTATCCAGGCGTCCATTTGCCGAAATAGTGACTTCATTTGAGGATGTATTTTTAATTGCCACTCGGCCTGAAAAGGTTTTTATTCTAATTTTTTTTTGGGTTAAGGGCATTTGCCAAGTGTCCTGACTCAAATCCCGATTGGATAGGGTGCTAATATAAAATCCATTACGATTGTTTATATGTAGGTCGAATTGTTTTTCAATTTTAGAAATCAGCTGAGGATCTGCATCATAGGCCCTTTTTGCAGAATAAATGGCCAGGCCCAGTGAGCCCATGGTCAATAAAACAATTGATGTGAATAAACGAGTGAACAGGTTCAAAGATTTCATACTACTTTCCTATTTTTCCATTATAAATTTAAGATTCCATTGCAAATAGCTTATAAGGCCAAGAACAATGTATTTGGTTATAAAAAACATGATCAGAATTCCGATGCAGCCCAGGCCTAAAAATCCTACTGTGGCAGATAGCCCTGCCAGCCAAAACCAAAAAGAAGTCGCGATCGAGGCTACGGCTGGAATATGCCACATAATTGCGAAACCAGCAGATCCCACAGCCAGTGCTACGGACCAACCCGCAGCAAGCATAGAAACAAGCACGATACCTGGAATAAAAAGGAAAAAGAAATTGAAAGGCGCAATGACCAAAAGCCTAAGCAGGACATTCAATGTTAAACCCCAGCGAAATTTAGAATTTGGTGTGCGTATTTCTTTTAGCAACGTTTCTGTTTTATAGGCTTTGGCAATAATTGAAGCCGAGCCCAGAGCGTCCGCTATTTCACTTTCTGATTTTCCTTTTGTAATCCCATGATTGAAGTGTTCTTCATAGTCGTAAAGAATATCAGAGACATTTTGAACTTGATTTTGTTCCAATTCCAATTTTAAGTTTTTTATAAATTCAGATCGTGTCATTTACATTCCCTTGCCAATTAATTTTTCAATTTGTCTATTAAATTCTAACCATTGTTTAAGCATATCTTTTTGAAACTCTTTTCCCTGTTTTGTGATTTTGTAATATTTTCGAGGAGGCCCTTCCGAAGACTCTTGAAGATAGGTCTCAAAATAGTTTTCTTCCGTTAGACGTCTTAAAATAGGATACAGAGTGCCTTCTGAAATTTCTAATATTTTAGAGATCTCTTCGACCAGTTCATAGCCATAATAGTCTTTGCGCCCAATCATAGTGAGTACGCATAACTCTAGTGCCCCTTTTTTAAATTGCGTGTTCATGTGACCCTCTAGGTATAATGCAC
>JAYTTH010000499.1:0-3283 GCA_043745515.1 Pseudobdellovibrionaceae bacterium
TGGACAATTGATCAAGATAAAATGGTCGTAAATGCCGTAAATGGGAATGATGAATGAATTTAATTATCTGATTTGTGAAGAAACACAGTTGAAATCATAAAATTGAATCTTTCTTATTCTAGTGCTATCTATAGTTATGAGTAAATTTGCGATTGCACTTCTTCTTTTGGCTTCCTGCTCTTTTGCCTTTGATAAATCCAGCTGTTTAAAAAAAATAGCCGATCCAAATCAAAACGGAGTTTTCGCAGAATTTTCAGCGGATACTTCTAACACAGATTTTCAGGCCATTATTCTGCCGGCTACAGGCGGCGAGACTATCCTTGATCGTAAATTGGCAAGGAATTTATGTGGTTTAGGGATTACGTCGATTGTTTACAATTATTCCCAAGCACCTCAAGACCCTTTGGATTTAGATCACCATGATCGAGCCTCTTTAGAATTTTTAACTCAGCTCGATAGTTTTTTAGCTAAGCGTGGTAAGCCGGTGGTTTTGATTGGAGCGAGCCTTGGCGGGCTGTATGCCTCTATGGCTTTTGGTTTTTCTCAAACAATTCTAGGCAATAGATGGCCGGGTATGAGATTTATTAATGGCGCAATCCTGACTGTGGCGGGCGGTACCTTGCCTGATATTTTGGCTACCTCTGACTTACCGCCGATTGTAAGTGAACGCAATTTGCGAAAAGCAAAGTATGAAATTGGCGATGACGGTGTTTATGTCAAATTGATGTCCGAGCATATTAAATTCGATCCATTGGGACTGGCCAATTCAAAGTATTCTGCCCGAGTTTTGATGTTTTCCTCAACAAATGACACGTCTGTGCCCACGCCTACTCAATATAAATTGTGGGAAGCATGGGGAAAGCCAAAACGTGAAATAGCTAGTTTTGGCCATGCGGGCACCGCTATTTATTTTTACACATTTCACGTGAGCCAAATGTTTGATTTTATTTCTTCTATTCCCCAAGGCAGGTAAAAATGAGCATCGATCATCGAAAAGCAATCATTGAAACGTACAACCAATTTAATGGCAAAAACATGGACCTACTTGATGGTTTCTATGCAGCTGATGTAGAATTTCATGATCCGGTGACGTCTTTAAAAGGTCTTGGCAAATTAAAAGAGTATTACCGACATGCCTACGCTCATGTGACATCGATCAAGTTTGAATTTACAGAAATTATAAAAGATGAAAATAAATATTGTGGCTGCTGGCAAATGAAGATTGTTATACCTACTCTTAATAGTGGCAAAGAATACACTGTCACTGGCAATTCGAGATTGAATTTTAACAAAGACGGACTTGTTGACTATCACCGAGACTACTTGGACCTTGGTGAAATGGTTTATGAGAAAATTCCCGTCCAAGGTTTTTTACTTCGTCTTTTTAAAAAGAAACTCGCTCGCTAGGTCTGCTTAAGGGTATTGTCCAAATATAGTTTTAGTGGCTTAGGGCACGCTAAAGGCCCCAAAACTTTGTGACATCATGAAGAATCTTATCAGAAACCGCTTCCCTAGGATCGGACACAAACCAATCTTGGGGCATGGATTTAGCAAAACTCGGTTGAATAAATCGATTGTCCATTAATACAATTAAACCTTTGTCTTTTTCCGAACGAATCACGCGACCTGCTGCTTGGATAGCTTTGGCCATCGCGGGGTAAGTGTAGGCATAGTCAAATCCTGATTCATATTGTTTTTCATAATACTCACGCATTTTTTCGCGCTCTAAATCAAAACCGGGCAGTGGCGGACCCACAACGAAAGCTCCGATAACCATCTCGCCTGGGTAGTCGACACCTTCTGAAAAAACGCCACCTTGCACTGCGAACAAAATATGCGCTTGGCGAGGAGTTTTTAAAAGATCCAAGACCTCTTGAATTTCATCCCGCTTCATGTGTCTTTCTTGCCGTAACAAATGAAAGCCAGGCGGCGTTTGAATCACGGCCAATACTTTTTCCATAAAATCAAAACTAGGAAAAAATGCGATGTAATTTCCCGTTTTGATTTTGGTGATTTTTTGAATTACGTCGGCAATGCGAGGATAATTTTGCGTGCGCTGTGAATATTTGGACGAAATTTGCGGAATGATCATCAGCTTGCGATTTTCTTTTGGAAAAGGCGAAAGAAATTCGGCCGTTTTTAAATTGTTGGATTGCAGCCCGGACATCTGGCTATAAAAAGAAAACGGTTTTAATGTCGCTGAAAAACCAACCACCTGAGCGTAGTCTTTGTAACTCTCTTTTAACATTTCAGAAGCATCACAGCAGGTGATTTTAATACAGGCAGGGTTGGGATGAAACGTAGTGAAAAATTCTGGCCGTCCACCGGTCACAAATTCTAAGGTCCCTGTAAATTCGGACCAATAAAAACACAGGCGCATGACGGGATCGCCCGCTTGGATATCGACATCGGAATTCAAATAGCCAGATAAAAAATTTCGAAGCTCTACATCCTGTGCTAAAAAACGATCAACAGGCGGTTCGATTTTAGCAGGTGAAACGTGCGATGAAGACCCACACGACTTAATCAAACGGACACACTCGTCAAATAAATCGTCCACTTGCCTTCGATAATGCAAGGGAATCAAATGCAATTCATCCCGCATTTTTTCTAGAGTCAAAACAGATAAGGAAGGTGAATAATAGTCCATCGCACGGGCCGGTAAATTGTGAGCTTCATCGATCACTAGATTTGGTTTGCCAACTGAGGTCAACCCCGAGCTAGCAATGGCGCCAAACCCAGCTCGTGGCGCGAAAACATAGTTGTAGTCGCAAATTACAGTGTCTGCATCAATTGCGGCTTCCAGTTGCAGTTCAAACGGGCAAACTTGAAATTCTTCTGCGATGAGTTTGAATGAGGCGGCATCAAGGCGTTTTTTTTTAGAGAGTTTTTCAATAATTTGATGCTCAGAAATTTTGGTATAATGATCTTTTGCAAATTCACAGTACTCGGGATTGCAAAGTGGTTCATTTTTAAAACACATTTTACTTTTTGCCGTTAATGTCATGCCCTTGATTTTGGCCCCATTCGCCTGCAATCGATCAACGGCTTCTTCGGCCACGGCATGTTGACTATTTTTTGGTGTTAAATAAATAACTTTTTGGCCCCGGCGCAAAGCTTCTTGTAGCGTAGGGTACAAAACGCCGACTGTTTTTCCTAAACCCGTGGGTGCTTGCAAAAGCATCGGGCGATTTTCTTTCATCCCGTCTTCAATGGATTGAATGAGTTCAATTTGGCCCGAACGTGGATTGGGAAACGGAAACCTAAATGCCTCAGCTGCTTT
>JAYTTH010000500.1:0-12263 GCA_043745515.1 Pseudobdellovibrionaceae bacterium
TTTCCAACGCTACCGAGCCACCAAGTGATAGAATCGAATTGCTTCCATCTTTTTGATTTCCACCATATGCCGAAGTTCCAACACTGCCGGTGGCCTTTGATGACGACATTCCAGAAATTTTTGTACCTTTGGCCACATTATCCATTTTAAGCGTTGTTGTCGCCGCTGAAAGCCCTTCCCCTTCATCATCTTGCGCCTGTGTTTTTCCAGAATTTGTTAAATTGATCTTACCTGTTGGAGGCTGTAACACTTTTACACGACCAGATTCACCGGCAGCCGTATCGGAGGGTTTCACTTTGGCGATAACGGCCTCAGCACTAATTCCCGAACCGGATTTCTTCGATCCGCCTAATTTTCCAAGCAACCCAACTTTATTTACATTTTTGATTTCGCCTTTCTGATTTAAACCTTGAGCCAAATCCATATTTTCATCTACATTTTTCATGATAGCGCGTTTCCCTTGCTGCTTAGTTACTTTTGGTGCGGCAGCTTGAGTTTTATCGGGCGCTTTAATGGCCTTTTGTTGAGCTTCCTCTGGCTTCTCAGCCGGTTTGGCTTCAGCTTTAAATTCTTCCGTTTTTTTCTCGATTGGTGGAGTTTTTATTTCTTCTTTTTTTACTTCTTGCTCATACACGGGCAACGGAGGTGCTTCTTCTTCGGGACCTTTTGCAAAATCAATCACTTCAACCTTGGCAATACGTTTTGGTTTTGGAATATCTGTCGTCATGGGTTTATTGACAAATTTCATCCCCACGCCAATAAAAAACATCATTATAACGACGATAATAAGTGTTACAACAACAGGATCTTTACTCCAGGCTGAGGGAGGCGCTTGCACGTCATATTTATTTACCCAACGAATGTAATAGGCGTTTTCTGGCGAATACAATAGGTAAAAATCATCTTCATCGACAGTAATCTTATCGTTCAAATTTTTAAATTTTTCAATTATCCGATCCGCTCGATTGTATAAATCAATTACATTTTCATCGCCTAAATTTTCGATAGTTAATATGTTAGAGGCCTGAGCAGAATAAGAAAAAGCCACTTTTGGCAAAGATCCTATCTTAATTCCTTTTTGCAAAAGCTCTTTACTAAAATGATTCACCGAAGTGACTACATCAATTTCAGTATTGTAAGTGACTAACTCTAGAACTCGATCCAGTCCTGGCCTATTAACGCTGCTCCCTGAATTTTCTAAGTCAAGAGACCGCTGAATGACTCCTTTGGAAATTGGCGATGCCGCAAGCTTTTCCTCCTCAATTGAAATTTCGAAATCATTCACGACCACCGGTACATCAGTCAAAATAAACGCTTCCCCACTATAGGCTTCATCTTTGGACTTCATTTCTGAGTGAGATATGTCAATGACCGACCAAATTCCCTGATAGGGATCAAACGCTCCCTCGCCCATCCATTCAATAATAAAATGAATTGGCTTCAAATCTACTTTTCGCATAACAAGGTCGCACACGGGCGCACGACCAACTAACAAATTACGCTTATCAGGAATTAGTCTCCCTATTTCTCGGTTATTTTTTTTAAATAAAATTATCTTCATATTATTTCATCTTTAAAAATCGCGTGCGACTTTTCCTGTCTACTTCTAAGTAATCGTTAAAATCATCTCTGTTGTATATCAATGAATCAAATTTTATATTATCAATCGAAATCTGCAAAAACAAATCGGGACGCCGACGTTCACCTTCAATAACTTCCCCTTCAAAATCAAGTATAGCGCCTACATTGTCTTTCTCTTTAAGTTTTTTCGTATCCACACCTGTGGACTTTACAACAGACGAAATTGCCGTGTTTCCCTGCGGCAACGACAGCTCAGCTTCTGCTTTTTTAGGAGCAACTACTTTAGGCTCATCTGCTGGCAACGATAGCGATTCAAGATTGTCCGCGTCTTGAGACCAGGCGAAAGGTGCAAAAAATCCGACTAACAAAATTATTGCAATCCGTTTCATGGCAATGCCTTCCATTTTTCTATCAGAGCCTGCTGGCCAGTAGATTCCAATTCAGCTCTATATAATTTTCTTTGCGCATCTGAAGTGCCTGTCTTAAATAGGACCCATGTTTTTAGACTGTAGTATTCCATTGTATCTATTTTTTTACTAGAAAGTAAATTATCTAGATAAATTATGCTTCCTCTAATAGAGTTCTTCTCAAAAATTACTTTAAGTTTTATGAAATTCTCATTTTGAACCACTGTCCAACTTTCAGCCGCCTTCAAGGGCAACAGAGAACTCCTTTCATCGTCAAAATCCTTATTCATTTTGGCTTCAATTTCAATACGGGCTTTTTTAAAATTCTCGGATTGAGTGTCGTATTCTTTAGCCATTTCACCTAGTCCGTTTTTGTACTCAACAAGTTGGGCTTCACTTAAACCAACTGGCGCCGGGGAATTTTTTATCGAGTCGGCCATTTTTGTCTCGATTTCAGTCATTTTATTCAAAAGGCGGATCTTCTGCTTTGACGTTGCTTGAGGCAATATTTTCACAACCTTACTGCGCAAAAACTTTACGTTATCCACATTATTAACCACATAACTTTCGTAGGTTTTGGGAGTCATTTTCGCATTGGGAAAAATCACATTTTTAATATTTTTTTCAATTGGCACGTCCTTGTCCTCAAAAGCAGTCTCAGAAACTAAATCTTTGAAAATCTTAATTTGATCTGGCTTCAATACTGGATTCAGATTCTTTGCCGTCAGTAGCAAGGCACTGTAGGCAAGGCGTTTTTCCTCATTGGTCGTTTTAGCTTTTGATATAAGATGATTGTACACAAGCTCGCTGTCTGAATACATCAGTATATTGAGCAAATAAATACGTCTATCTAGCTCCTGCTGTTCTAATTCAGCAAAATCACTAGGCGTAAATTTCTGATTGTGAATTGTTTTATTTACCAGCGTTTGATAGTTTACGTTTCTGTCCGCCGAGTACACCCAAAACGCTGGCAATCGATATAAAATTCCAGTAGTCAGGGTTTGATCAAAAAACAGTGAACGAATCGTATTAAATGTCGCTTTAGTTTTAATATTTGCTGGGAGCAACTTCCATTCAGCATCCACTTTTTCAAAATGATTCAGTTCAATTAATTTCTTGAAATAATCTGAATAAACGACGGCTGCCTTTTCTTCAGACGGGCTTGTTTTCAAATAGGCTTTTATATCAGCTTCATATTTGTCAAAATTTCCAGCATTCGAATTCAGCATCGCTGACTTTAAACTGGCTTCCCTTTTGATTTCAGTGATTTCAGTGGATTGAAATTGAGAATACACTGGATGATTTTGAACGTCAGCATACCTTTGCAATTCAAATAAAATCAAAAGAACCTTCTGTGCACTTTCTACAGTTTTTTCTGCATTAAAAATACTCTCGCTTAAAGGAAGGGCTTCGGCATAGTTTTTCTCTCCAAATAAAATACCAAAAAGACGCTTTTCACTCTTTAATGCCAAAGGATCATTAGGAAACGATTGAATAAATGTTTTCAATCGACCTATAAATGCAGACTGATGCTTAACTTTATCTTTTTCGTACGCTTCATCATACAGTGCCAAAATTTCAATCTGAATCTTTTTCAAAAATTCTTTCGACTCAGAAGATTCCTTTTCGTTTTTAAATCTAGTTTCTAAATTGAACAAACAAGGTGAATTTTTTAGATCAACACACGTGTCTATCCACAAATGAAATAATAGGACTCGTTTTTTAGAACTGGGAAACCAGTTCATGTGGACGCCAATTAATTTGATAGCAAGTTCACCCAATTGTGGTTTCGAGAGTACGTTGTCTTCTGTTTTTAATCGACCGGCATAGGCGTCAATATGGGTGCGGATGTTAAACTCCGAGTCTTCCTCAAGTTGAAATGCCTCGTTTTTAAAAAAAACCGTTTTGACTTCCTTTTTTACAGTTCCAATTCGATGATCTAAATTGAATACGGCGGCAACCATACTTTGAGACGGAATATCTTTCTTTTCAAAACTTACCTTTAAACTTAGAATTTTTAGCACTTCAAGGGGATCTTTTTGAATGGTTAAGACCTCTTTAAAAAGCAAATCTTTGGGCTCGCCTTTTGAATTCTGCAAATAGAATAACAAGCAGTAATAGTAGAGCCGACTTTTCAGTCCTGGATGGGTCAAAAAATTATTTACTTTTGAAATAAGCAACGACTCATTTTTATTCTGGGTTAAAATAAAAGCCAAATCTTTAAATGAATCTTCGGCAATTCCTTTATCTAGCTGCTCTTTTATAATTTTGGTAAACTGCAATTCCGCTTTGTCTATTTCTCTTTTATTCAGATAAGACCAAGCCACTTTATAGTCGCTTAAAGCTTTTTGAGTCTTGTTCATTCTAGGATAAAACATCAGGTAATACTTAATAGCTTCGTCGTATTTCTCAATTTCAAAATAATATTCGCCAATAAAAATGGCCATAACTTCGGCTTGGGAATTTTTCGGATTTAGCTCAATTGATTTCAAAAAATTGTCCACGGTCTTTTCTGGCTGATCCAATTCATAGGATACAAGTCCCTTTATATTGTACAAAGTAGAAAGCATTCGCTTGTTATTCTCTAGATTCTTAAGCAAAAAAGACAATACCTTTTCAGCTTCATCCAGGTGTTTGGCCTCCGGTGCGCTAATCTTTTCGCCTTTGACTCGGTGAACCCCATATTTCTTTGCTATCGAAACATGGAGGTAGCTTAATCGCAAATACAGATTTATTTTTTTACTACGATCTTTTTCGTTTCGCAAAATAAGTTGTATCGCCTTAATTTGCTTTTCCAATTTAGATGGATCTTCGTTACTCAGGTCCGTTGAAGTTAGCGTTTCTTTTTTAGCTTTGGGATTTGAAGCTTTAAGCTCTTCCGGTTTTTTAACGCTATCGGGCGCCTGCAGTCCCGTGCTATCGAATTTTTTTGCTGGCGCGGGCGGCTCGGCATAAGACAGCATTCCTAAAACTAGCAGAAAAGAAATTTTTGGGTAAAATTTCTCAAAATATTTCATTGTGTCGCCGCGTCCTTAGGAACTGGTGGGGGATCCATTTTACATTGGGAGGACCCGATGTACACATGACTGCCAATTTCATCGAGCCATTCTTCAGCGTCCCCCGCCGGCCATAGTTCATACCCTTTTTTTTCAAGAACCTTTGGTTCTGGTAAATCGGAAAGGGGTTTTAAAAATTCCTGATCATTATTCAAAGCTAATGAAGCGTATCCGTAAACCCTTTCAAGTTGCGCCTGGAGGGTTGGTCTATACGCTTTGAATCTTATTTTCAAAGATTCTGCAACACGTTTGATTTCTTCGTCTCTTTCTTTTTGAGTTACTAATTGCAGCTGAGCTTTCGAGTTAGTCTTTTCCGATTCTAGAAGTTGCGCCAAGGACATGTAATACAAATCGGATTTAGCCCATTCAAGATAATTGAATTTTCCATTTTTTAAACTGGCTAAATAGTTTTTTATGGCTTCAATCGTAAAAGCTAGATCCCGTTTACGGCAAAGCCTTTTAAATATATAAATTTTCAACAAATAGCTTTCTGGGTGCAGAAACTGTGAGAAAAATCCCGATTGCTGCGAAGCAATTGCACCAAGTGCCATGTCATATTTTCCAGCTCGAAAGGAAGCCCACATTTTTTCAAATAACACCTGTCTAATTTGTGGATACACCGGAGGAATCCAAGTATAAACCTCGACAGCTTCTTTGAAGCGCTTTTGTGCATAAAGCGTGCGAGCCATTTGATGCAAAATATTTAAATAAATTTGCTGATTTCCCTTTGGAATTCGACCTTTATTCGAAGTTCTCAAATATTTTGCTGCTCTTTGATACATTTCAAAACTTTTTTCAAAATCACGGTTCAAAGACATATCATCTGCTTTTTCAAGAAATTTGAAAACCGTGTCAGATTCTTTTTCCAATATCGTAGATTTTAATGATAGTTGCCTGTCCCATGCGGCAATGGCATCGAAACCAACTTTTGGCCTTCTTACAAGAATTTTTCTTATCTCGAACCACTCTTTTACAGTCAGCTTTTTTTTAAAAAATTTTCGAACGCTAATTCGAATGCCCAAATCATCAGAATTCTTTTCTAATGTTTCGATATTCTTTAGTAAACTCTGGGCCCCGGCCTCCCCAACTGAGGTGACAAGTATTAAAAAAATGAAGGACCTTAGAAAAGGCAAGGTCATCTACCTTCTCCTTCAGCAATAAAGGCGACCGATTGAAATCCAATACGTCTTAAAAATTTTACCGAAGTAAATACGTTTCTATAGTTGTTTCCGCGGTATGTAATTAGATTGACTTGAATAGCGGCACTTCGAACTTTCTCGTCTTTTGTTTTGGCGTAATAGTCGACTTTGCCTTTTAATTCCGCCACCTTGTCATCACTCAGTTTTTCCAAACTACTTATATCCAAAGTTTCGCCAATCATACTGACAATTATCTGAGTTTCTGTGACTACCACTTCTGGAAACGTCTCTAGTGCTTCTTTGCTTTTGCTCATCGGAGGGTGCATCTCTCTGGGGAAAACAATGGAAACATCGGCTACGATAGTTGATTTGAGTAAAAACACGATGATCAAAACAAAAATATCAATCATCGGAGCCAATTGAAGTCGAAGTGGAAATCGTCTTGTATTTTCTAACGAATCAAGATCCATTGTCCTCCTCGTTCATATGTTTTACGTCATCCGGAGACAGTAAAACTACGTCGGGAACTGTTTTGGTAATTCCATCCATGATGGATACTAATTCTTGATAGGTTCCTCGTTCATTCAAAGCAATTTGCAAAGACTTTTCGTTTGGAAATCGTTTTGAAAAATCTGCTACCAGTGAAGCTACTGTTTCTTCTAAAACCTTAGAATAGCGCTCTGGCTGTGGGCGCTCAATTTTTTTAGTTACGCCTCCAGGGGCTACACCAGACCAGTGCAATTTTAAAATCAATTCCTGATCTTTGACATCTACAAATAATTTAGGCGTCAGCGGAATTCCAACATTCGGATCATTTTTAGATACGACGCTAATTGCAGAGGGAGGTACCGTAAGACTTGTCAGTTCCATAAATGTTGTGGTGTACATTAAAAAGAAAATAATACACGTCAACGCATCAAGGATAGGAACTAACTCAGGCTCAGGGGTGTGTCGTCTCGTTAAATCAGCAAATTCTAAACTCATGATCTTTCGCTTTGCTCCACAAGGGTGACTAAATCAAATCCCGTTTTTTTAGACTGGCCAACAATTTGATCTATTTTTTGAGTACACAAAGTGTGAACAACCATGGCAGAAATACCAACCACTAGACCAGCAGCTGTGGCAATCATGGCTTCAGAAATACCCGTTCCTAAAAGTTCTGCTTTTTTTGCAGGATCAATATCTTTTAATGCTGCAAATGTTTTCATTAAACCAGAAATAGTACCAAGTAGTCCTAGCAAGGTAGCCACACTGGCGATTAAAGAAATAAACTGAATTCCCTTTTCACAATTTTTCATGACTTCAACAACAGCAGAACCTAGAGAGGACTTCATTGCTTCGCGCCCCCCGTCCACGGCCATTAGTCCAGCTTTTATGACATCAAACTCAGGAACGTTTCGAGCCCCATTACAAACTTGAATGGCAGTTGTGTATTCTTTTTTAAGAACTAATTTACTAATCTCTTTCAAATTATTGTCGCCTGCCGGCCGCAAT
Source organism: Pseudobdellovibrionaceae bacterium (assembly GCA_043745515.1). Lineage (GTDB taxonomy): Bacteria > Bdellovibrionota > Bdellovibrionia > Bdellovibrionales > Bdellovibrionaceae > UBA2316. Next base: position 7,678 of record JAYTTH010000500.1, read on the forward strand.
CTAAAATAGAGATAATTTATTTTTGTTAAAGCCAAAATAATAAGAGAAAGTCCGCTTCCAACAATAAAAAACGCGGTAAGTCCACCTTCTTTGAACAAAATCCCAAGTGAATCAAATATAAACATTTATAAAACTCCTTCATTAAAATTAAAATTTAAAAATAGTAAACAAACCCACCTTCAAGTAATCCAATAACAATCATTTCTTTTTTATCTTGATTGAAAGTCTCCAAAAATGAGCCTCCGGCTTGTAATCTCAAATTCCAAAAATCAGAAATAAAAAATGTTTTTCCTAAAGCCAATTTTGTTTTGTAGGCACTATGGACAACATAATTGATACGACTAAAGCCAATATTTAGAAAGGTGTCAGATCTAACAATGCCGTAGGGCCCCCATGAGTCCTTACCATAAATGGGTGTCCAATTTACTTCGATTCCGTAGGAATTTTTAGCCTTTTCAACATACAAAAAAGGTACCGTTCCATCAGGATAGGCAGGCAGCTCCCTGACTTTTTTGGCAATGCTTCGTTCGTTGTTTACGTAGGAAGGAACATAGTTAAAATAAATTTCCCAAAATTCGCCAGCCGCGTACCCTAAATTTAAATTTATAGCATACATAGTTTGAGGTGAATCCGAAAAGTCGAAAGATAAATAGGGAGCAAATAAAAATTTTCCTGTTTTGACTTTAGCTTTACGTTGCACCGCCACGACGTTTTCAAACAAAGAACTAATTTCCTCTGATACAGAAGGTTCAAGTGATCGATCCAAAGAAACCCGTTTTTTATTTTCCACAGGCGTCACAGGTGTTTGAGCTGGCGCATTCACTTGATTTGACGCAGCTACAGGAACTTGCGCAGGAGTCTGAGCATGCGAACGAAATGAGACGAACCCAATTAAGAAAAATATATATACAAATTTAGTAGTCATCATGATTCCTCTATTTTGACTGACTTTTAATTAATCTTTAAGGTATTAATCCATTTCACTAGACTACCGCCGGGTACTGTTTTCAAAACCAAAAAACGACGTAACGATAAGAACAATTCCGAATTTAGTATTTACCAACCGAAGCGCAGAAATTCGCGCAAAAAAAAGGCTTAGAAAGCACCAGCTGCGAGGCGGACTGGATAAAAATTCGCGCAGGCGTACTTCAAGTACGCTGAAGCGAATTTTTATCTAGTCCAACGAAGTCAGATGGTGTTTTCTAGGCCCTTTTTTAGAATATTTTTTTTCTTTGACTTGAAGGGAGTATCCTTAGGATTTCTCTATATTTTGCCACAGTTCTTCGAGCAATTTGAATTCCATCTTTCTCTAATAGCTGAGCTATTTTTTGATCAGACAAAGGATTTTTAGGATTTTCTTTACCGACAAGATCTTTAATTTTTAACTTCACAGACTCACTGGCCAGGGCTTCGCCACCAGAAGTACTAGATATTCCTGAATTGAAAAAGTATTTCAATTCATAAATTCCTTGAGGTGTATGCATGTATTTTGCTGTTGTAACTCGACTGACAGTCGATTCATGCATTCCTATGTCATTGGCAATATCCCGTAAAATCATCGGTTTTAAAAAGCCTGCCCCTTTTTCAAAAAAATCTCGCTGATGCTTTACAATACTTTCAGAAACTTTATAAATGGTTCGCTGACGTTGATGAATCGATTTAATAAGCCAGATTGCTGACTTCAATTTCTCTTGTATATATTCGTTATCTTTTTTATTGGAACCGTCTTTTAATAGGTTTTTGTAAAAATTAGATATTTTAAGTCTGGGAAGACCGTCTTCGTTCAAGGAAACTGAATAGTCTTCTCCGACTTTATAAACATAAACATCCGGAGTCACGTAATGTGTGTCCTGAGGCGCATAGGCCCGCCCCGGCTTGGGTTCCATTGAATAAATGATTTTACACATTTCGATAACTTCTCGAACATCTTTGTTCAAAGCTTTAGCTATTCCATCGAAATTTTTCTTTTCTAAATCTTTCAAATGATTATTTATTAAAAATACCAAGTCGGTGGTGTCTTCTTCTAAATGTTTAGCCTGAATTAACATGCACTCTTTCAAGTCGCGAGCACCGACGCCGGGAGGATCAAATTCGTGAATCAGAGTAAGCGTGTCTACTAAATCTTCAATGGGTAATTTTTCTTCTGCGGCTATTTGATCAAGTGGAGTTTTGATATAACCGTCATCGTCCACATAGCTTATCAGCGCATCGGCAGCCAATTCTTCGTGCTCGCCGAAACCGCCCATTTTAACTTGCCAGTATAGGTAATCGTGTAAAGTTTCATAGGCACGAATTACATTTTCGTAATTCATGATTTCTTCACTGCCGCTCATTCCAGACTGAGGGGCTTTCTGATTGGCCTCAAAATAACTTTCCCATTCGAATTCATCTTGCTTTTGAGGATCTTGACTGCTGCTCGCCTCCACAGTTTCGGTTTCCCGTTTTTCCATAGTTTCAGCGACTTCTTTGGCGCGTTGCAAATCTTCGCCTTTTAGGATTTCGGATTCTTCTAAAATTGGATTTTCCTCTAGCTCTGAGCGAACATTGGCTTCCAATTCCAAACGAGACATTTGAAGCAGTTTAATCGCCTGCTGTAATTGTGGCGTGATAACTAAATTTTGCCCCAAACTCATCGTTTGCTTAAGAGCCATCATTTCCCCTTAACGTAATTACTAGGACCTATTTACCAATACTCACTCAGTTACAGTTTAAAATTCTCACCTAAATAAAATTTACGCGCAATTTCGCTGCTTGCAATCTCTTCACTCGATCCGGTTACTTGGATCCTACCATCCTTGAGTATATAAGCATAATCACAAATCCCCAAGGTTTCTCGCACATTATGGTCTGTAATCAGGACTCCGATTCCTTTAGATTTTAAGTCTCTGATAATATTTTGGATATCGTTTACGGCAATCGGGTCAATCCCGGCAAAGGGTTCGTCTAACAAAATAAATTTAGGACTTCCAGCCAGTGCCCTAGCAATTTCAACGCGCCGGCGCTCGCCACCTGATAAAGAAAAACCAAAGCTTGCCCGAATATGCTGAATACGAAACTCATTGAGCAAGCTTTCTAGCTTTTCCTTTCTTTTCACTGAATCATAACCGTGGGCTTCCAATGCCACTAATATATTTTCTTCGACCGACAGCTTTCTAAAAATACTTGGTTCTTGAGCTAAATAACTTAAACCGATTCTCGCCCGTTTGTACATCGGGTCTTTGGTGATCGATAGGCCATCTAAAGAAATGAGACCATTATCAGGACTGACAATTCCAACCACCATGTAAAATGAAGTGGTTTTCCCGGCTCCATTTGGGCCCAGCAATCCAACAACCTGTCCGGATTCTATCGAAAAGGAAACGTCATCGACTACTTTTCGCTTTTTGTATGTTTTAGATATGCCTTCAATCTTTAGAACGCTCATAAACAAAATTTTATTATTGTTCCCTAGGCAAAGTCAATTTAGGAAAGGCCTACGGCATTGAATATCGCAGGGCTCACTCCATATTTGAAGTTGCTTTGACTTTATTGATTTTGATCCGTTTTCCGCCGTCAAGAAGCATTATTTCTTCGCCGCTGATTTCATCTTGGTCCTGGTATATTTTTGGAGTACCCGTTAAACGCAATGTTGTTTTATATAAATCCACGACTAAATCCTGGCTGGTTGCACGACGCTTTTTATCAATCAACTCGACGCCGCCTTTGACGTTTATACGCTCTAAATTTTTCATATTGGTGGAATAAATGAAAAAACAATCGGGGCCCTTAATTAACATATTTCCATAATTTAATGTTACATTATTTTCAAAATGGGCTTCTTTGCTTTTACCACTAAATGTAGCCATTTCGCTAGCGATTTTCAAATTTTGATTTGAATTCATTTTTTTTATAGCCACTATGTCTTTAAATATTTTCATTTCATTTATATCAACCAGGATATGCATGTTGTATCCATCGAGCTTTAATCCTTCACCCTGGTCGTCCGCTGGACCTATCATCTTGATTTTTCCTGGCGAGATAATTTTTCGCAGTTGAGAATTATAAAATATTTCTTCTGTGTAAAAGGTGTAACCGTTGGCAGACTTAGTTACGACATTGCCTTTTATCTTAATATTTTTTGTTTTTCCGTCAATTTCGCCTTCGTTTCCCGTTACTGTAAAATCGTTGGCTTCTAGGTTGTAAAATTGGACTCTCACTTTTTTTAGAAACCAATCTCCTTCACCCTGATAGCCTCTTGCTTTTTCGGCAAATAGCTCCCAATCGCGACTGCCTTTTTGGGTTTCAACTAAGTGAACCCCGTCCATTTTTTGTTCCACTCGTTCGCTATTTTGTACGCCTGTCGTTTCGACAGCTTCACGGTCTAATTTTTCAATCTGCTGTGGAAATATAAAAATAATTTCCACCAAAATAAACACGAGAAACAGAAGAAACAATACAGATCTCATTTTTCTCATGAAGGAAACTCAAAATTGAACTGACTATTGGGCGACATCTTTATCAGATTTTTTAATGACAGCAAAGTTAATCTCTCCGGCGCCAGCCTCTGAGACAGTGTACATAACTTTCTTTACAGTCAAGAAATCGAT
>JAYTTH010000501.1:0-3276 GCA_043745515.1 Pseudobdellovibrionaceae bacterium
TTAGGTTTAACTCGATAATAAATTTAGGAACTTTGTTAGTGCTAACGCAAATGCCTTCTATCAACCGAGAGTACCAGATAATTATGCTCTGGTTAAACGGCGAAAGCTCTAAAGCTTTTCTTAGCAGTAAAATCGAACTCCGACCACAAACACCACTTTTCAAACTGTGATATTTATCAGCGACCCGTCCATAGTAGCCCGAAGCTGTTTTCAATGCGGCGCTTCGAATCTCGGGGTCCAGTTGAATATTGCGTCCCATGAGTTCCATCTGAACTATACTTTGAGAAATGAGTTCGATATCAAAATCCGTTCGCTCATCGATGGCAAGTAACTGTGCCTCTGCTGCTTTTAAAACTATAGTCGCAGGTTGCTGACTCATAGGAATGCTAAGGTCACCCAAATTGACCGGCCAGGGACACTCCCAGGCGGAGGCATTCGAAATGGTCGCAACCAGAGTAAAAACAAAAACGATCACTATTTTAAATTTAAGGGGCATTCGCACTCCAACAAGAATGGTCGATTCTAAAGCAGTTTTGGATGAAAACCAGTGTCAGACTCCCATACAGGTATAAAATTCACTGGTTTTTTATCAATCGATCATGGGCAAGCTGCGTTCAATATAAATAAATCTTTACATGTTGGTGGGGTGCTCTAATCTAGCCGGTATGTCTAACGCATTGGAATTGATCAATTTAAAAAAGAGCTATGGAGCCATCGAGGCTGTAAAGGGTGTGAGTTTGACCATCAAACCGGGTGAAATATTTGGTCTTTTAGGACCAAATGGAGCTGGCAAAACGTCGATAATTTCCATCATTACTACCTTAGAAAAACCGACCGCTGGGCAAGTAAAAGTATTCGGGTTTGATGTGGAAAAAGACTCGATGGAAACCAAACGACGCATCGGAGTGGTTCATCAAGAAGTAGTCAATTCAGGTTTTTTTGACGTATACGAGATTCTAGAGTTTATGTCGGGCTACTATGGCATTTTGAAAAATAAACCTCGCATAGATTATATTTTAAATAAACTAGGTCTTTATGAACATAGAAACAAAAAAGTAAAACAGTTGTCCGGGGGAATGAAAAGACGGTTGATGGTTGCCAAAGCTCTAGTTCATAAACCGGCCTTGTTACTGCTAGATGAACCCACTGCAGGCGTGGATATTTCCCTGCGCGAAGAACTTTGGGCCTATGTGCGCGAGTTACAAAAAGAAGGAATGACCATTTTATTGACCACCCACTATTTGATCGAAGCGCAGGAGCTTTGTCATCAAATTGGGATCATGGATCGTGGACAGTTAAAATGCGTTGGGCCAACAGCTGAAATAATCGAGCAGTTTTCCTCCAAAAAAATCATGATCAAATTGAAAAAAGACCGCGACGTAATGGCCCATAAAAATTTTCTTAAAAAGAAAGATGGTTTTTTTGAATTTCAAATTCATTCCACAGAATCGATGGGGAATCTATTTGGCGAATTGTCTCTGACGCTGGAAGATATCGAAGACATAAAAACAGAACAAGGATCCTTGGAAGAAGCCTTCAAACAAATAGTAGCGCATTAGTTTTCAAACAAGGACTAGTGACCCTTAGGAGTTAAAATGATCGCGTTTTGGACCTTACTGAAAAAAGAAGTAAAACGATTTTTAAAAGTCATGATGCAAACAATAGTAACGCCTTTTATGAGCAGTTTTCTGTATTTACTAGTTTTTGGCGTGAGTTTAGGTTCAAAAATGAGCGATATTCACGCCGTTTCGTATTTAGCTTTTCTAATTCCTGGGCTCATGATGATGGGTCTAATGAATAACGCGTTTCAAAATTCGTCCTCGTCTATTGCGGTTATGAAATTTAGCGGTGACTTAGAAGATTTGCGGGTTACGCCCTTGTCTCACCATCATATTTTATTAGCAATGGGGCTTGGTTCCGTCATTCGTGGGTTAACCGTGGCCACAGTTACGTATATCGTAGGATTATTATTTGATTACATTCAGTTTGGCGAGCTTCTAGGTCTGTCCCATCCGTTTATTTTAGGCTATTTCGTCCTATTGGGCGGCTTTAATTTTGGTATGTTAGGCATCTGTGCTGGATTTTGGGCAAAAAGCATCGAACATATTGCAGCGTTTACTAATTTCATCTTGTTACCACTTTTGTATTTGGGCGGCGTGTTTGTATCGATTGAAACGCTGCCTCCCTGGGCTAAAACTGTTTCTGGGTACAATCCAGTGCTTTATTTAATAAATGGGATGCGCTATGGAGTTTTGGGTATTTCTGATGTGGAGCTGTCCTATTCGATTCTTGTATCGGCCATTGGACTTGTGATAATGTACGGCCTTGCATTTTTGGCATTAAAGAATGCTAATTTTAGTCGCTGGTAGAAGATGCCCTGCGGTATTTTAGGAGTATAAAAATGTTTCAAAATTTATCAGATAAAATATTAGCCTCTCTTAAAAAAGTGCGTGGCGGTCAAAAAATTTCAGAAGCCAATATCGAAGAGGTTATAAAAGAAATCCGGATGAGTTTGCTGGATGCAGACGTCAATTTTAAAGTCGTTAAAAAATTCATCGACGAAATTAAAGAAAAATCGATCGGTCAAAAAGTAATTGAAAATGTAAATCCAGGACAGATGTTTGTAAAAATCGTTCACGATGAACTAGTAAAAACTCTAGGCACCGAAGCGATCGAACTTAATTTAACTCAAACTCCAACCGTATTGTTTTTAGTAGGATTGCAAGGGGCGGGTAAAACTACCTCCGCGGCAAAGTTGGCTTTGTATTTGAGATCAAAAAAAGAAAAAAAAGTCGGCTTAGTTCCGGCCGATGTGTATCGACCAGCCGCCATTGATCAGTTGATGACATTGGGAAAGCAAAATAATTTCCCTACGTTTGCCTCAACGCCTTCGCAGACTCCGCAGGAAATCCTAACAGCTGCAAAAAAATGGGCTGCGGACTTAAAATTAGATGTTGTTATTGTGGATACAGCTGGTCGATTGACTATCGATGATGCCTTGATGGCCGAGCTATCAGACTTAAAAAACATTTGGAGCCCGCAAGAAATTTTATTGGTAGCCGATGCGATGCTTGGTCAGCAATCCGTCCAAGTGGCTGAAGGATTCCATCAACGGCTTTCATTGACTGGTTTAGTTTTAACAAAACTTGACGGGGATGCACGCGGTGGAGCGGCGTTAAGTATTCGTGAGGTAACCGGGATTCCGATTAAATTCATGGGAATTGGTGAAAAAGTGTCGGCACTGGAAGTGTTCCATCCCGATCGTTTGGCCGGTCG
>JAYTTH010000502.1:0-12170 GCA_043745515.1 Pseudobdellovibrionaceae bacterium
GAATTGCCCGAAGTCAAAGGCGTGATTGATATGGATTCCATGAAATGGGCCCGCAAACCCGATCCAGGAAAAAAGTATGATCAAGCCCAGATCAGCAAACCCTCTGATGCGCTTAAAAAAGGGGACGTCGTACAAGTTAAATTAATTAGCGAAAATGTTTTGATATCTCGCTTTAAAAAAGCGATGGATTTTAATGCCTTCATGGCTGTAGAGCTTGATCAAGAACCCGAAGTCGAAGGCGCTTTGATTTCTTTTGACCAAGACACTCAAGAAATATTGGCAATGGTGGGTGGCTATAAATTCCTTAGAAACGTGAATGAGTTCAATCGAACAGTACAAGCGGTCAGGCAGACTGGTTCTGCTTTTAAGGCCATTGTTTATGCGTCCGCATTGGATAAAAGTTATGATCCTTCGTCTGAATTGATGGATGCGCCGCTAGTTTTTGAAGAATCCTTTAAAGATCAAGAAGGCCAGACCGATACAAAGGTTTGGAAGCCTACCAATCATGGAAAATCATTTGGCGGACAACTGACTTTTCGAAATGCTCTGGTTCAATCTTTAAATATTCCAGCTGTTCGTTTGATCGAAGACATCGGCGTTGCGTGGGCTACCGATTATTCAAGACGCCTTGGAATTTTTAGTCCCCTTAATAATGATTTCACGCTTGCGCTTGGGTCGTCGTCTTTAACTTTGTATGAAATGACGAAAGTTTTTTCCCAGTTTGGACGTTTAGGTAAACGAATACGGCCCATAATAATCAAGTCTGTCATTGGGCAAGGCAGCGAAAAATTATTAGAAAATGTTTCGCTCGACACCCGGTTTCAAAAAGAAATTGATAGCCTCGACAATGAGTTTGGCGAACGTCGCAAAAACTATCTGGCTAAAAAACAAAACGCAGCGGCCGCAGCGGATCCAAATAATCCAAATCCCCCGGCTGAAGCGCAGCAAACTCCAGATACTCAAACTGCAAAAACTAAACGACCAGACGATTATTTTTTCTTTGATGATGAAAACCAGCTGATCCGGCCGCAAACTGCTTACGTGATGACAAGTTTATTGAAAGGCGTGGTCGAAGATGAAAACGGAACGGCCGCCAGAGCCCGCTCGCTTGGTCGTGAAGTCGCTGGAAAAACAGGCACCACAAATGGGTATGTGGACGCCTGGTTTGTCGGCTTTACGCCTCAAATAGCCACGGGCGTTTGGGTTGGGTATGACAAAGAAAAAACGATTGGCAAAGGCGAAGTCGGCGGACGCGCTGCCCTGCCGCTGTGGCTTGAATATATGAAATCAGCCCATGCAAATCTGCCTCAAATGTCATTTCCTGTACCATCTGGGATCGTGTTTGCCAACATAGACTCTGAAACGGGCAAGCTAGCCGGTGCCGCTTCAAAAAATGTTATTAAACAAGCTTATATCCAAGGGACCGAGCCCACGCTGTCTACCAGCAAAGGCGACGAGACTGTGGATTTCCTGAAACAAGAAGTAAACGAATAGGTCGACAGTTTTTACCTAAATTTTTACTTTGGGTTAGATAATCGAGCTGGACCGTGGATGCTAAATATCCTACATCTAAAACGATGAAAGATATCCACATTTGGGGCATCAAACAGAATAATTTAAAAAACATTGAAGTCCGTGTTCCGCTTGGGCAATTGACGGTCATTTGCGGCCCCTCCGGTTCTGGTAAATCCACCCTTGCGTTTGAAACTTTATTCGCCGAAGGACAACGCCGTTTTATTGAAAGCATGTCCAATTACACCAAACAGTTTTTAAACAAAGCACCTAAACCTGATATTGAAGGCGTTTCCAATATTCCGCCGGCCGTGTGTTTAGAGCAAAAAAATTCTGTTAAATCTAGCCGATCCAGTGTTGGCACGACAACAGAAATTGTAGATTATTTACGATTGTTATTTGAAAAACTGGGGGTTCCGTATTGCCCAATTCACAAAGTCCCAGCTGAAAAACATTCAATCACTGAAGCTACAAAAAAAATAATTAAAGTCTTAGACGGAAAACGTGGTTATGTGCTGGCTCATGTTTCGCAAAAAGAGCGCGCGTTTGAAAACAAAGTTTTGTATGCAGCCATTGTAAAAGATGGATATCAGCGAATTTGGATTCCCAGTAAAAATGAAATATTGGAAATATCGGATCCAAAAATTGTAAAAAAACCAGCAGTCAAAGAAGACTTTTATATTGTAATCGATCGAGTCGCATTCATGGCTTCCGACGAAGGCCGCCTTGGCGATTCTGTCGGTTTGGCTTATGAAGCGTTTGCACGCTACAACTTAGGAGTGACGTCGCGCAAATGCATTGCTCGGACAACAGACGGACTGACCTTAAAATTTTCTGAAGACCTCACCTGCCCTGATTGTGACTATCAACCACCACCATTGAATTCGCGACTGTTTAGTTTTAACAGTCCGCTCGGTGCCTGCCCTCACTGCAAAGGCTTTGGAAATATCTTGTCCCTGGACCCAAGCAAAGTGATACCAAATCCTAAATTGAGCTTAGCTGAAAACGCACTTCACCCATTTGGAATGCCCAGTGCGGCTGAAGACAAAAGGGATTTGATCTCCTACTGCAAAAAAACTAAAATTTCGACCACTGTGCCTTGGGATGATCTGACTAGGGCTCAGCAAGATACACTATGGAACGGCAATGCTCATTTTCTGGGTATAAAAGGATTATTCGATTATTTAGAAACAAAAAAATACAAAATGCACGTGCGAGTATTTATCTCTAGATATCGAAGTGCTGTTCTGTGTCCTGAATGCAATGGATCACGCTTAAGAAAAGACGTGAATTCAATATTATTTCGAAAAAAAAATATCAACGATCTTACCCAGCAGACAATTGAAGATTTAAAGAAGTTTTTTGATTGCATCGAAATAAATAGCTATGAAAAAAATGTGGCGGGCGAAGTTTTTTCCCAAATTCAATCGCGCCTGGATTTTCTGATCCGTGTTGGAGTTTCTTATTTGACGTTAAATCGCGAAACTCGAACTTTGTCGGGCGGCGAATACCAAAGATTGAACTTAGCTAATCAATTAGGGATGGGCTTAACTCAGACCTTGTACGTGTTAGATGAACCAACCGTGGGATTGCACCCACGTGACAATGACAGACTGATTTCAATATTGAAAGATTTAAGAGATTTGGGAAATACAGTCGTTCTGGTCGAACATGACTATGATGTTATACGCAATGCTGAAAATATCATTGAAATGGGCCCTGGATCGGGTTTTCGTGGTGGTGAAGTAATTTTTTCTGGAAATCAAAAGGATTTTATGAATAGCGCCAAATCAGTTACAGCGCCGTACATGAAAGCCATTCATCGGAAACTTTCTAGCCGGGTCAGACCAATCGAGCAGTCTCAATTAAAGTATAAAATCGAAATTGAAGGGGCGACAGGGCATAATTTAAAAAACTTAAATGTGGATATTCCCCTACATCGTATGGTGGTTGTCACAGGTGTCAGTGGATCAGGCAAGTCTACTTTGATTGCGAAAACAATGTATCCCTTGCTGGCTCGGGAACTTGATATCGAGTTTTTGAAAGCAGAACCCTGCAGGCGGCTGCGTGGGGCCGAATACGTCCATAACGTTTTGTTAGTAGACCAATCTCCGATTGGAAAATCAGCTCGAAGTTCGCCAATCACCTACATTAAATCGTACGATTCCATTCGCAGTCTGATGTCTCTGCTGCCGGAATCAAAAGTTCGGGGCTATACGCCAGGCACTTTTAGTTTAAATGTCGATGGCGGGCGTTGTCCTTCTTGTCGTGGGGCAGGTTTTGAAGAAATCGATATGCAGTTTATGGACAACGTAATAATACCATGTGATGTCTGCGATGGAAAAAAATTTAGAAACGAAATATTAGAAATTAAATACAAGAACAAAGATATCCACCAAATTTTATCAATGACAGTCGCCGAAGCCGTTGATTTTTTTGTCGCCCACCCACAGATTAGAAAATCTCTGGCCGTCCTGAAAGAAGTCGGCCTTGATTACATAAAAATCGGCCAACCTTCAAGTACCCTAAGCGGCGGTGAATCCCAGCGCTTGAAGCTGGCTAAAGAACTGATCGAAGTCAGTCACAAGGCGACACTGTATATACTGGATGAACCAACTACGGGTCTTCATTTTCGCGAAATTGATTTGTTGATCAAAGTTTTAAATCAATTGATAGATTCGGGCGGAAGTGTTGTGATAGTCGAACACAATCTTGAGGTCATTAGCGCCGCTGATTATGTGATCGATCTTGGACCCGAGGCTGGTGTGCGCGGGGGTGAGATAGTCGCCAAAGGCACGCCTCAAGAAATTATGAATGAACCACGCAGTTTAACGGGCCACTATTTGAAAAAATACTATGATTTAGATCAAAAACCAGGAATGAGCGGCTCTGAATTAGGTCGATAGCGGTGGACTTTACAGTTGAATATAAGTAAGTTAACCCTCGTGAACCCGACACTGATACGAATTCTAAAAGAAGTAGGAAACTACAGAAAACAATTGTTTATAATTGCCGTCTCTGGCGTTTTGTATTCAGTCGTCTATGCACGCTTAGCTTTGATTTTGAAAGACATTAATGACAATTTCCAAACGGGTGATCAATCGAAAGTGGCGCACGTTGGGCTGATTGCCTTGGGAATGGCCATAGTTGTCGCTGTCTGCCGCTACTTGCATATTTATACCATGAACGTAGTGGCTGAAATCATCACCAATAACTATCGGCTAAGGCTGCAAAAAAAATTCATGGATTTAAATTTGAAATTTCATGCACAATACGTATCTGGATCTGGCGGTTTGTTAAGTCGAATAATTAATGATATAAAAGTAATTCAAGATGGCCTGCGAATGGTCGCTGATCTTTTTCGAGAGCCACTATTGGCATTATTACTACTTGGAAACCTATTCTATTTAAATTGGCAGTTAACTATGTCAATTTTGATTTTACTGCCTTTTATATTAGTTTTTCTAAAGCAAATTTCACGAAGTCTTCGAAAATACGTTTTGTACGGTCAAGAAAATTTAGAACGCATTACTTCTGTAATTAAAGAATCCATAGACGGGGTCCGAATCATTCAAAGTTTCAATTTAGAAAATATTTTGCAAGATCGTCTCAGATTTCAGACCGACGAATATCTTTCCATTCGAAAAAAAGTACACGCCCGAATTGAAGTGATGGGCCCAGTAACTGAACTTGTGGCGACTGGTCTTATTTTGAGCATTTTTTTCTATTTCAGCGTTGAAGTCGCCAAGGGAAATACTTCGGCGGGCGCGGTACTTGCGTATATTACTTCGTTGCTCATGATCAACCAACCCATTAAAAAACTGCAAGAAAGTTATGTGCGAATTCAAGAAACGGTTGTGGCTGCTGAACGCGTGTACGAAATTCTAGATAATGACGAAGTGGTTAAAGAACCCAATTCGCCTTTACCGTTTCCAAAAGATTGGAAGTCGATTCGATTTAAAGATGTGAATTTTAAGTATGGACACGAAACCGTACTCGACAATATTGATTTCACAATCCAGCGCGGCCAATCCATTGCTTTGGTGGGAGAAAGCGGCAGCGGCAAATCTACAATCGTAAATTTACTTGAACGTTTTTATGAACCTGATAGCGGGCAAGTTTTGTTTGACGACGTTAATATTTTGGATTGCTCTGTGAAGGAATTGCGTTCGCATATTGCCCTGGTGTCTCAGGATGTTTTTCTTTTCAATGGATCTGTAAAAAATAATATTAAAGCAGGTAACCCTAGCGTAGATGACCAAGTAATGATTGAAAAATCCAAACGGGCTAACGCCCATGATTTTATAACCCGATTGGCAACTGGTTATGACAGCAATGTTGGCGATCGTGGCTCGTTATTATCCGGCGGCGAAAAACAAAGAGTCAGTATGGCGCGGGCTTTTGTGAAAGATGCGCCACTTTTGATATTGGACGAAGCTACCAGTGCTTTGGATTCATCAAGCGAGCTTGAAGTGCAAACGGGGATTGAAGAACTCATGCAAAATCGAACCAGTTTAATTATTGCCCACAGGCTATCCACAATTCAAAACTGTGATGTTATTTATGTCTTAAAAAAAGGCAAAATAGTTGAATCAGGAACACACCAGTCTTTGATTGATTCCAAAGGTGAATATTTCCGTTTTTATCAAATTCAAAATCAAATGAGTTCACACTAAGAACTAATTGGGCCAGACTTTGGAATGGCTTTGTCTCACTATGAGGCGTAGTTTCCGCTCATGCTTAAACCGATATTACCGATCAAGTGGCATGCAAGAAAATCAACTCCTAATTCTGGGCTTAATTGAAAGTATGGAATCAGCGATCGAAGACAATAATCGTGATGCTTTTTTCGCTAAATTTTATCAATTGAGAAATTTAAAAGCGGACAAAGTTACTGACAAATTGGTTGCTTCCTATAAGCACTTACTACTAAAAGCTATACAACATTTTAGAAATGATAACTCTGTCAATACAGTCGTGTCTTCCATTGTGTCGTTAAGTTATGGTTTGATTCCGACAGACAAATTGGATACGGAACTTTTAAAGATTTTAACTGATTGTCTTGAGTTGGCCGATACTAGAATTAAAGCTAATGCACTGACTGCTATTTGTGAATTTGATCCTGTATCTGAATTATTTAAGGAACATATTAATTCTAAATTCAATCGTATTGCGGCCGAGGCATTGATTGCCGAAGGTAAAAAAGGACTTAGTTCGCAAATATTTGACAAATTGAGGGCATTTTTTGCTTCTTCAAATCCATTTTTCGTAGCGTCAGGCATTTATGTTATCGGAAATTTAATGGAATATTATAGAGATTCATTTGAAAGATCAGAAAATCACTTTCAAGAAGACTTTGATTTTTTTGTTAAAAAAATTAAAGTGTTTTCCACCCATCCTCACGAAATGGTTCGGAAAAGAGCCCTGCAGACGATGGTCTTGACCGAGCCAAAAAATTCAAAAAAATCTGCTTAAACCTAAATTCCCTCTTGGTTAATTTTTTCATCGGATATTATCAAAATATCAATTCGCCGATTTTTTTGCCTATTTTCCTCTGTATCGTTGGCAACAATTGGTTTTGTATCGGCATAAGCGGCAGCCGTTATCATCCCCGAACTAAAATCGTGATATTTTATTAGGTAACGAACAACGCTGGTTGCCCGCAAACTAGATAACTCCCAATTGCTTTCGATTTTGCTGCTTTTTATTGGAATATTATCAGTATGACCTTCAATAATGATATGACTGTCTCGACGTTTGAATTCATGAAAAAATCCATCGAGTGCATTTAAGGAACTTAATTTTAATTTGTACGACCCGGGGTCAAAAAAAGTTGAAGACGCTAGGCTTACTCGGACCCCAAACCATTCATGCTTAATTTGAGTTACCGAGTCCTTAAACGGCTTAAGCGCTCCCAGAGCTAATTTACGGTCCACAAAATCTTTTAGCTCTTTCGAACTTGGATTTTTAGGAAGGTCGGATAGGGGTTGATTTAATTCTTTTAATGTATCGGCTAATGGGTCTCCTGGTGACCCTGATGGTTTTTGTGGGCCGCCACCAGACAAATGCATTTCAGTCCGCATCGAATTTTCGAATTGTTTTTGTTTTTCTACATTGTTAGTTGAGGTCGCATACATGACGACAAAAAAAGCGAAAAGAAGAGTAATAAAGTCAGCATAAGAAACTAGCCAGCGTTCAGAGTTTTCATGTTCTGCGAGCTTTTTCTTTTTTTTAATCATGATCGGGTCGGAATTTGACCATGTAAAAAGGCTCTTAGTCGCTGATCAACAATATTTGAACTTAAACCCGAGTTTATTAGTAGCGCGCCTTCCAAAATTATCTTCTTTCTTTGGCTGTTCGTTTCCACCAGCTTTTTAATTTTGTTGCTAAAAGGAAGAAAAATTAAGTTCGCAATTCCGACACCATATACGGTGGCAACAAAAGCTACCGCGATACCACCGCCAAGTTTAGACGTGTCCGTTAAATTGCCCATGACATGAATAAGTCCAATAACGGCTCCCAAAATTCCAATTGTTGGCGCAAAACCACCGGCGTCAGCCCAGACTTTTGCGCCCGACATTTGATTTTCTTCGTCTGCCTCAATTTCAGCTTCGAAGGTTTCACGGGTAATTGATGGATCAATGCCATCGACTACGTTTCTTAAAACGCGTCGAAGAAAAACACTTTTCAATTTGGGCATTCGCCCCTCGATGGCGACTAGAGATTCTCGTTTTACCAATTTAGTGCAATCCACGATGTCCCGAATGGATTCCTGAAGTTCGGCTTCTTTTGCAGATTGATCTACAAAAATATCAGTTAATAAATGAAACCCCAAGCTTATTGATTCTTTTGAATTTGAAACTAAAGTGGCACCGAGTGTCCCTGAAAGAACGATAAATCCAGCCGTAAATTGCAGTAGCGAGTCGGTGTGTCCACCTTCAAGTAGATTGCCGACAAATAACCCACCAATTCCCAACAAGAGCCCAACAAGCGTAGTGATATCCATGAGTTAATTCTGCCATAACCGGCAATTTATGACACGATTTCGCATTGTAATCTGGACTAGCGTATAAAATTCTACTATCCTAGCGTACACTATGAGCTGGATCCTGGAAATAGACCAAAGTCTTTTCTATTTTATTAATACAACGCTGACGAATTCAATATTTGATATTTTTTTCCCATTTATTACTGACCTTAATAAAAGCATTTATTTTGATATTTCTGTCTATTCAATTCTATTTTTTCTACTTTACAAAAAATTTTCAAAAAAAAGTTTTATTATATCGCTTTTTTGTGTCTTGAGTATTGGAACTACCGATTTTATAGGAAATGAAGTTTTTAAACAAAATGTTCAGCGCTTAAGACCAGGTGACAATCATACTGTCCAGTCCATTGTGCGTTCTCCTTATGGGGGTTTTAGTTTTATATCTAATCATGCTGCAAATATTTTTGCATTTGCCGTTTTTATGAGTTTTTTTCTGCCGTACCTTCGGGTGCCATTTTTTACGATTGCGGTTTTAATTGCCTTTAGTCGAGTTTACAACGGGGTTCATTTTCCAACCGACGTGATTGCAGGGGCCGCTATTGGCTCTTTGATTTCCCATGGCTATGTTATTCTTTATAGTCGTATTTTGGGGAACCCAAATGCGGTGATTTCTTGAGGGCCTTAGTTACCGGAGGCAATGGATTTCTTGGGGCCCATTTGATTCGTCGATTGCTAAGCGAACGAATTGAAGTTGTTGCCTTTATTAGAAAAAGTAGCCAACTGTCAGAGATTCAAAATAAAGACCTTTTGCATTTTGAATACGGCGACATCACTGATAAGGCCTCTGTACTATCTGCCCTTAAAAAATCAAAACCAGATGTAGTATTTCACCTCGCGGGATTTGTAGGCTATAAAAAATCAGAACGTTCCATAATGGAAGCCATAAACGTTATAGGTACCAAAAACGTAATCGAAGCAATGGCTGAGGCAAAGGTTCCAAAACTAGTGCATGTTTCTTCTGTTGTTGCCATTGGCGCCGGCTTTAGGGCCACAGAGGTAATGGATGAAACCTCAAAGTATAATTTGGGCGCGCTTAATTTGGGGTATTTTGAAACCAAACGAAAAGCAGAAGAATTGGTACACAGTGCTACTACGAAGGGCGATATACAGAGTGTGATTTTGAATCCCTCTACAATTTATGGTCCTGCCGATGCCAAAAAAGGCAGTCGTAAAACTCAACTAAAAGTCGCGCAGGGCAAATTTAAATTCTACACCTCTGGGGGTGTGAGCGTTGTGAGCGTTGAAGATGCTATTGAAGGAATTTTCCAAGGCTTTCAAAAAGGAAAAAATGGTGAACGGTACATTTTGTCCGGCGAGAATATTTTAATTAAAGAACTTTTTACGAAAATTGCCGGTTTTGCGGGAGTTGAAGCGCCCTCAATATTTTTGCCAAATGTGGCTTTACATGTTTTAGGGAAGGCCGGTGATCTTTTAACTGCCCTAGGCAAACCAGTTTCCTTGAGCCAAGAGAACGCCTGGACAGCGTCACTTTTTCATTGGTTCAAAAACGACAAGTCAAAAGTCGATTTGGGAATTCAATTTAAACCAGCGGACTATAGCATCCGTCAAAGTGTTGATTGGATGCGCGAGAATAAACTAATATGAAAATGGTCCGTTCCCTATTCTTTATTTTTGCCTTAGTATTTATGTTGTTTTTGGGATTTGTGATACGAGTGTATCTTTTAATACCGGACCGAAAAGATTTGATGTCTTGTTTTACTACGAAAATGTACAACGTGTATTTGTGCCCACAGAGCAAAAACTACGTTTCACTTAGCCAGATATCAAAAGTGATGCAAAAAACGGTGGTTCTAACAGAAGATTCAAGTTTTTTTGAACATAAGGGATTTGATTGGGAGTCGATTGAAAAATCGGCAAAAGAAAATATTAAAGGTGGAAAATACAAGCGCGGTGGATCCACTATCAGTCAACAATTAGCTAAAAACTTGTATTTAACAAAAGATAAAACAATGATACGAAAAGTTGTTGAAGCTTTTATCACTAATCAAATTGAAAAGCATTTAACTAAAAAAGAGATTTTAGAAAAATACCTAAATGTAGTCGAGTTCGGAAAAGATTTGTACGGTGTTAAACCTGCGGCTTGGTACTATTTCAAAAAATCTCCATCGCAGCTAGACGCTGTTGAGAGTGCATTTTTAGCCATGTTATTACCTAGCCCAATTAAGTACTCGCGATCGTTTTATGCAAATAAATTGAGCCCGTTTGCATTCAATCGAATTAAGCGAATTATTTACGACCTGTACCACTATGATCGGATCACTGAAGAGCAATATTCTGATGCTAAACAAAAGCTTCGGGGATTTTTTAGTACTCCTGAACAAATCGAAGAAATTGAGGCGATGGATACCCAAGATATGGTAAATAGCGCCGAGACATCAGACGAGTCTGGCGGACCGGAAGAGGGCGAACAGGATGATTCAGACGAGCCTAAAAGTGACGAAGCTGACCAATAATACTATTCCTCGCCATTGGTGTTGTTAGGATATTAGAATTCAATTACTCTCAAATTTAGGTAATTCCTTCCGATGGTAAAGGTAATGAAACTAGCGGTTTTTACCCTACTATTATGGACACAATTACTTTTTGCAGAACAAGAATCTCTTACTCCTTTGTGCAAATCAGTTCAGTCTTGTCGTCAAGCCTACATTGCTAATAATTGTGAAAGCTTGATATCAAATGAAGACGCCAAAAAGAATATCAAAACGTGCGGCGAAGATTCAATAGGGCATACGAAAGAGCAAACTTTTGAAGAAATCCTTAAATCGTGCGGCCAGGGAATTGAAAATTCGGTTGTGGGAATGGCCCACAAAATTTCAAACTTGCCGGAAGCGATAGTTAAAAATATCGATAAGACATTTGATGCTAATTTGGCGGCCCAGAAAATATGCGAAACAAAATTGGGCTATAATTTTAATGAGGCGTATAATTCCAGATACGTCGAAATGGTTCAAAATAGTAAAACTAGATTGTATGTTTTTAACGAGTGCGTTTCAGTCGAATCAGGGAAAATTTTAAATTATCATTTTCCTAAATTTCCAAATATTAAAGAACTTGTGAATTCAGTAAAGCGGCTCGATCAAGGGCGCCGTTGCTTTAAATATGAAGTCCAAGCCAAAATTGTGTGTCCGATTGCTGCGAGCTTCATTGCGGGCGGAATTGCTGGGTTTGCAATAAAGAGATCTATTCTGATGGCTTCCGCCCGGCTTGTGACCAAAACCTCTAAGGTTGAAGTGTATGCAGATGCTATTGCGAAATTGGCCAAAGCTGAAAAAGAAATACTGTCGGTTGAGCATGTTGACGATTTGGTTGATTTTTCTAAATCAGGAAAAGGACTTTCTGTCGCAAAAAAATCGAATTTGAATATTGAGGCCATGCAAATGGGAATGTTGGATTCAGACTTCGGTAAAATAGCCCAGGCCTGGACGGACAGAGTATTTAGTATTTCCCCCCAGTCAGACGAATTGCTTGGCGTAATGAGTGGCAAAAGCACCTCAGCAGCCAGCAAGGCAATGCGAGAAATAATGTCAGAAAGTGGTTTTGCAGATAAAACGTTTCTAAACAGCGATATGCCGATAGAATCCTTGCGTGA
>JAYTTH010000503.1:0-3253 GCA_043745515.1 Pseudobdellovibrionaceae bacterium
TTTTTAAGGTGCGATCAGTATATACATTTTTAGAATTTGAATGACAAGAACACAAACCAAATCAAACACTAAGATTTTGACCATATTCCAGCTTTGTGATAGTCGGAAAAACAGGCCCAAGACCACCAGATTTAAAAAAATTAATGAAAACGATCCATAGCCAGTTAATTCCTGTCCAATCAAAGCCACTGTTAGTCCCAGAAAAAAACCAGTAACAAGGCGAAATGAAATTTGCAAAAACGATTGAGCTAACGAGCTTGCTTTAGCTTGAGCCCCTTGGGCCATCGAAGAGACTTGTTCTTTAATCCCCACACTGTCCTCCTAATTGTCGAATTTGTGATTTTATTAACTCTTGATCCTTTGAGTTTGGTGACAATTCTGCATATTTGCAATAAGATCTTATTGCCGAAGCAGGGTCGCCGCGACTTTCAAATAGAGCGCCCTGTTCTTTATAAATATCTTCAAAACCACTCTCTTTTTCAGACGCGATATCAATGAAGCCCTGAGCCATATCAAGCTGTCCGGACAGGCGGTAGCACTTAGCGGCCTTAACATAAACAGCGGCCGGCTGATTGCCAAAATTGGTAGCGCGTGCATACTCGGCGGCGCATTCCGTGTAGTTTTTACTGATAAATTTGATTTCGGCAATTAGCAAATACGGATCAATTAACTGTGGGTACATTTTCTTTTCAATTTCGGCGAATTTTTCGGCCTCTGAGTAGTTTCCTTTTTGAATCATTACACGGCCAATATAAAAATTAGCCTTTGGGTATTTCTTGTTCAAAGCTAGCACACGTTCGTATTGGGTTTGAGCATTATCGATTTTGCCTTGTTCCATATAAATTTTTGCAACTTCAAAAATCGGCTCTGGATCCGATGGATCTTGGTTGCTAGCGGTAAGAAATGCAGTAATTCCCTTTTCATACACTCCGGATTGGGCGTACGACTTGCCCAAGGCCATCAGGGCGGCCTTATTTTTTGAATTAAAGGAAAGGACTTTCTGCAGCTCTTCAATGGCTTGTTTGTATCGCTCTTCTTCCATGTAGATTTCGGCAAGGGCAATTCGAAACTCAATCAACGAAGGATACAACTTTATCATTTCAATTAAATAGTCACCGCCGACATCAATTCCTTGGCGGGTCGCGATCACTTTTGCATAATTGATTTGGGCTTCGATATTAGTTGAGTCCAATTCGATCGCCTTTAGTGCATAGGTGTACGCATCCTGCGCCAATTTTTGCCGCTCTTCCTGATCTTTTTGGTTTGTAACTTTATAACTTAAAGCAATATTTCTGGCGGCGGACGAATATAGAATTACACTTTCAATGTCAGCATCGTAGTTCTTAAGAGCTTTCTCTGCCAACTTAAGTGTACTCCGGAAATCACGCTTTTTAAAAGCTAGATGCGCGAAACCCCGCTGAACTTCGTAGCTTGAGCGTCCGCTGGCGTAATCGGCTTGCGTCAAAACTTTTTCAGCCTCTAGAAAGTCAAATCGATCAGACAAGAATTCTGCTTTTTTGATATACGCTTTTATGTTTTTTGGATCTGCCTTAGTCGCTTTTTCTATCCAGGCGATAGCCTCTAAGCTCTGGCCCAAATACCATAATGATTCACCCGCAATTAAAGCTGCCGACCCATTTTTATTATTTAACTCAAACGCTGATTTACATTCTGCCTGAGATTGCAAATATTCTTTTTGCCGATAAAGCGCCTGGCAGCTAAAAAATAACTCTTCATCGGGCTTTGCGTTTTTAACAATAGCTTTATCACAGCCGCCCATCCGTTCACACAAATGTATTGCTGATTTTTTGCTCGGGTTTTTTGATAAATTGAGATTGGCCAGTTCGAGGGCCTTTTTTTTATCGCCTTTAATTAAATATATTTCAACCAAAGTTTCAATTCCAAGCGATTCAATATTCTTGTCCATCTTTCCTTCTAAGGAAAGTCCATTGGTAAGGTAAGCTAACGCCCGATCTTGTTGCCCCCGCGACGCTTCCAGAATTCCGATTCCAAAAATAGAATTTTTGTGTCGTTTGTTTACTTTTAAAACGTCTTGAAAAAGCTGATACGCTTTGTTTGACTCGTTCATTTTAGCATTAATGGAAGCCTGTGAAAAGATCGGCTTTACCCAAGAACCCGATAGCTCTCTTGCTTTTTGATAGAATGATTCGGCCACCAATTTTTGGTTATCGTGTTCCAAAATTTCACCTTTGATCTGATACAAGAAAAAATTCGTGTAGTCCTTTTCCAATGCTTTATCCACAATGCTTTGGGCTTCGACTTGTCGGCCTTCAATAAGAAGTTTCACTGACTCGCAAAGCATTCCACTAGGATCAATTTTGTTCAGTGATTTGGTCTGTTTTGCCAATTGACTGACAGCATTTTGGTCGCTTTCATTTTGTTTCGAAAATGGCCAAAGTTCCTTATAAACCGCACACAAAATCATCCTTGGTTTCAGATTTTTAATCGAGTTTTCGATAGTGCTCACTAAAATGCTCTGAGCCTCTAAATACGATTCAGCAGAATCCTGGCTTACTAGCTGGAGTGCTTTGGCAACACGCGAATCAATTTCGGCTATTTTCAAAACGTCTTTGCTCTGTTTTGGAAATATCAAAGCTATTTTATCTGTAACTTCTGTTTGTTCATCGTCATACAATCCAAAATACACCATTGTGGCAGCGGCTATTATTATAACCACAAAAATCGGCCATCTTATGGTATCTAATTTTTCCTGTTTTTTTTCATTATCAATACTTTTTAGCTCGATGACCTCTGGTTTGTTTTGTTTTAAAAACTTTTTTACTTGTTCCGGAGTCGTTTTTGGAGTCGTCGCCACGGGAGGCGCGGGAAAAACAATCGGTTTTAAAATTGATTTTGGCTCTTGAGAGGCCGCTACGGTTTTATCAAAGTCTGGTTTTTTTTCTTCAACTTTTGTTTTTGCTGGCTTATTCACGGTCGGTTCTTTTTGATCTTTGGGGTCTTTTAGCTGATCCTCGAGGGTCTCGAGGATACGTTCATAAAACTCAGGCTCTTTTGAAATGGTTGTCCAATTTCCGCCCGGGTATTTTGAAATTTGTTCTTCGCCAGTAAACATACCTGTAGAAATGAAATTCAATACTTCAATTGTCGTATACGGCCCCTTAACATGACCTTTTGGGTTTTTAACAATCCAAGTTATTGAAATTTTTGCCATATTTTATTTTATGCAAAACAACTACGAACGACCAAGCCCCGTTTTTAAAGAGTTCCAAAT
>JAYTTH010000504.1:0-12126 GCA_043745515.1 Pseudobdellovibrionaceae bacterium
CAGTGCCGCGTGATCTAAAGTTCTACCATCAATCTTCATGAGAAAATCAAATCATGAAATATTCGGATTGTAAACTATATTATGAACTAGGTAGTAAGGTGGAGTGATCTCAAAAGTCACGAATCCAAAAATAAAGTCGTTTTTTCTCTTTTCAAAGGGAAGCTTTATCTTTGGGGAGACAAAGTAGATATTTCGAAATATTTATCGGATCTTAGAATTAGTCAAACTCCAACGAGCATAGATCTTTTTCAAAATAAACTGTCTGAAGATTCATCTTTTTATCAAGGAATGATTTATGATGCGATCTTGATGTTCTTTGCAACTAAGGGATTCAAAAGATTCAAAAAAGCCGGAATATTCGATTCGAACCAACTCGTAAATGATCGCAGCGTCCCAACAGGGTATCAAGCCTATGAGGCATTAGAGTTCCAACTCTCTTGGGCAGATGAAAAATTGCGTCTTTTGTTTGTTCCAACTGTATATTTACAGGGGCCTTCTCAGGAAAATAAAAACGACCCTGTTATTACTGGTGCTGTTAATAGAATTAAATCAAATAGATATAATCAAAAAGTTGGTGATCTGACGAAGAACTGGCGAAATAAACTTTTTAAAAACCCAAAAGAAATTTATTCATTTGGAGAATTTAACTTTTCTTTTTCCGCGACCTTTTCTTTAGCAGGTTACCCACAGACAGACCAAACTCATTTTTATAAGCGCACTCAATATTTTGAAGAACCAAAGATTATTTTTAATCCTACTGACAATAAGATGGAAACCATTCACCCACTGAAAGGGCTAAGTGACTTTGGCCCATACGAATTTAACCTCTCGTCAAATTCCGCTCCTATTAGACTTGCTATTATCACAACGGATAATAGCTTTGGTGAAATCAAAGGACATTTAGATGGACTCAATTCTGAGTCTTCAAACAGCAATCCTAAAGAACAATATCTAATAAACTATCCTGGATTTTATAAAACCTTTAGATCCCCGCTTGACGTTCCAAGTCCATCTGATCAGTCCCGTGTTATCCTAATTAACAATAGAGACGTGATTGGTCATACTTGCATCGAATTTTATGAAGTAATTAAAAAATGTATCGATGGAATTTCTTTAAATAAGCATACCTTTGACGTTTTAGTTGTTTACGTTCCTCAAAGCTGGAGCCAATTTAGGGAACTGAAGAATGAGTCCTCGTATTTTGATTTGCATGATTCGGTAAAACTTTATAGTGCTAAAAAAGGTATTAAAGTTCAATTCGTTGAAAAAAAATCTCTAGATTATTCTGACCAGCTACGAGTTAAGTGGTGGTTGGCTCAAGGACTTTACGTAAAGGGAGCTGGCATCCCTTGGCGCGTGAACACTACATCTCCAAATACAGCTTACATTGGTTTGGGATACGCCCTCAAGGATGGCAACACCTTACTTGCAGCGAGCCAACTTTTTGATGAACGGGGTCAGGGTTTAAGAGTTTTACTTCAGCCAATAAGAAAACATATTGTAATCAACAAGAATCCTTTCATGAGTAAAGATGACGCTAGAAGATTAATTACCACGCTTCGGGAATCATACTTTTCATCAGGTGCGAATTCAAAACTAGATAGAATTGTAATTCATAAAAGTAACTTTTTTAACAAAGATGAAATCGAAGGTATTACCCAAGCTTTAGAGGGTATTCAAAATGTAGAGCTTCTGCAAATTCAGGAAAATAATTTGTGGCGGGGCATAAGATGGAATTGTGAAAAAAAATCTGGTAAATGGGCAAATCGAGATAACAGCAGTCCTTATCACAATTTTCCACTTCAGCGAGGAGCTGCTATTCAAATTGACGACTTTAGTGCATTATTGTGGACCGATGGTAGTGTCCAGCATGCAGATCTGAGTAATCCACGCTTCCACTACTATCAAAGTGCGAGGGGGATTCCATCGCCATTGCTTCTGAAGCGTTTTCATGGGACAGATCCATTAGACCTATTGATAAAAGACGTACTGAAATTAACAAAAATGAATTGGAACAGTGGCCAGCTTTATAAGCGGCTACCAGTCACAATCGAATTTTCCAAAATACTTGCCGAAATGGCGAAGCAATCTGAACAGTTAGTTGGAACATACGCATACGATTTTAGATATTTCATTTAACTCTTTTAAAGGATGCGGAAACATCCTTATCTAGATCCATTCCCAACTAGCTGCCTGTTCAGCCATTTGAAACTCATTCCACCGTGCTGATGAGCTTTGGCAGCCTCACGACCAACAATGCCAGTCGCTTCGACCAATGTGCCAGCGGCACCAAGTAAAACTGCCACTAATAAAAGACTTCTTATAAATTGTACGATACCCATCATATGAACCTCCATTTTTGTTAAAGGCTCTCGATAGTTAAAATGGGGTCCGACGAAGGAAGTCGCTCAAATACAAGCGGAGAAAATCACTAATCTGAAGCCAGCGTGAAGCCAAAATGAAGCCAACTTCTGTGACGACAGGTGATTTTCTGTGATGGTTTCGAAAATCAGAAATCGCTAAACCGTTGAAACCTTTGTTGTTTATTTTCGATGAGTTATCTAAGTTTTTCTGCGAATGCAGAAAATAATTTGGAGGTAGCGGCCAATTCCGCCACCTTTCAAGTACTTAGATAACCACGTAGCCAAAAAGTAGCCAAGGTATTTTTAAATTCAAAACTTATACAATTTTACGTTGCGAAGAGGTTTACAACCTCGGCCATCACAGCCCTGTCTGGTAAAATTTTAAGATTTTCAGTTACGCCCGAAATCTCAATACCAGCCAGTCGAATATAACGCTGCATCGTTTCTAAATCCTTCCAGCCGCAGATTTTTTGAATCTGGATGGCCGGAATTCCCTGACGTATAAGTTGGGTCGCAAAACAAGCCCTTAAAGCATGGAACCTGATACTTGGAATGCCGATACTTTGACAGAAAGCCCGAAGCTCTCTGGCTTGATAACCTTTATTCCAATCCCTGATCCTAGGTAGGACATGCGGATTTCCAGCCGATTTCAACTTTAGCTCTTTAAGTAGAGTTTCAAGCTCTGATGAAATCGGAATGTGTCTCCAATAGCCGCCTTTTGTACACTTCGTTTGCCCAGACCTTTTATTAAAGGATTTTGTTAGATTAATAATTTTATTATCAAAATCAACATCATCCCAAAGTAGCGCGTAGATTTCTCCGTTACGCATACCTGTTAAAAGTGCAAAGGCCCAAACAGGGTACCAGCGGTGCTCTAATTCTTTAGCCGCAAAAAGAAGTTTTTTAATTTCGGAAATCGTTAAGATCTCCGGCATCTTTTCTTCTTCTTTTTGGAACTTGATCCCAGCAGTTGGAAGCATCGGCATATTCTTAATAAGCCCTGACTCAATCCCGTAACTAAAAATTTTATTTAAAATCGACTTCACCTTAATCTGGTGCGCGACAGACAAAACATTCGCCGTCTCGATAAATAATTCTCTTACGTCCGAGGGATTAAGTCCTGAAGCCTCCCTAGCCATCCAACCATTGGTATGCTTACGAATTGTAGCTACATAGTCCGCTTTTGTTTGCTCCGATAATTTGCTCGAAAAATCTTGCTTTTGATGAAGCTCGTATTTTTCTAACAACTCAGACCAACTTATTCCTTTCGACTCTTTTAATAGAAGCTCTCTTTCACATTCTCGGGTTAACTGAATCTCTTGCTTTTTTGCTTGAGCTTCAGTCTTAGCGCCCTTAAGTCTTTTTTGAACTCGAATTGAGGAAGTTTGACTTCTAATGTTTACATAAACTTCCCACAATTCTTCGCCATTCAAATCTAGATATTTTTTAATCATGATTTTCTCCAATCGTTTGAAGACTTCATAATTTTATCTAAATCAGACTTAAGAAAACGTAACCTGTTGTTTAATCTGTAACTTGTGATTTGACCTCGCCAAACCATGTTCCTAATTTGTCCAACAGATAACCTTAAATACTCGGCAGCTTCTCTCGTCGTTATCCACTTTAATTTTTCAAAGAACGAAGCTGAATTTTGATTCTCAGCCATTGACTTATTTATACAGCTCATCGTGAAAATAATAAAGTTGAATTTATTATTTTAATTTGAATCAAATTTGCATTCGTGGAAACTCGCTTAGAAAGCATCATCATTCCTTCGCATTTGCGATAATTGGACTAATCAACTGCTGACCCTGCAAATTTGAATCTAAAGACTTCTTTCGTCTTCCACGACGCTTCTTAGGCGCTGAATCCGGATTAACACCTGGTGTCTGAACATTTTTTAGCAGTGCATTTAAATCGACTTCAGAACCATTTTGCTTTGCCTTGATAGCCTCTGCCATAGCCATTTTTAAGGCTTTGATAACATCGTGATTTTCAGCTCTTAATTCTTCTAATTCTTGCGCTGTTAAAAGTGCTGACCTTTTCTTAAGAAGAAAATTACCAATTAGTTTTGGGCTCACATGAAATAAGCCGCCAAGCTGAGATTCAACTTGGCTCATAATGTTTTTAATAGCTTCAACTGATTCAGAATCCAAAACAATTCGATCTAATTTTTTAGGCTTCAATTTCTTATTTGATTCATTTTCTAAATTGTCTTTCATTTTATTGACTCCATGAAGTTGTTTTCTCCAAGATCCACATGTAATGACCTTCGATAAATTTATCGCCATCAATTTTTTCAGGGACCCAAACTTTTCTAACTTTTGGCGCTGTTAATGAAGGTGATTTATTATCATCCTTAATAGCTGTATTATTTGTATCATTCTTATTCTTGTTCATTGACGTACATGAACTCATTACCGTCATCATACCTATTAACAAAATGGCTATTTTCAAACCTTACTCCTTTTTCAACCTAATATATTCTTACTGACCCCTAACTCGATCTGAGCTAAAAGCCTTGGACTTGTTGATTCTAATGGGGTTTTTCGCGTGTCGAGCAAACAATGCTGAGTCGTTAGTGACTGAGCATTGTTGTGATGAGGGTCTAAAATTTCTCTGATTGATTTACCTTTATTTTTTCCAATTAAAATTGGGGCTGACCACTGATCCTTTATAAATTGGCTAAAGAGCAAAAAACTTTGCTCACTAGCATTCGTTGAAGAACCAGCAATCAAATTTTTAAGAATAAAATTTGCATCGGACTCGCTTCTGACGATCCAAACGACCTGGCAAACATCAATGATGTTTGAATAAAAATCACCAACTTCATTATAGCTCGAAGACGGCTTCCTTGTCATCTCAACTTCCATTGCAATCAGGCTTTCTTTGTTACTCTTGGCTAAATCTGTTTTCCACCAGCCATCGGGCCGATGCTGTTTGGTATGCGGCACCCACCTTGGATAGCTTTCAATTTCGTAGCGTCTCAATTGTTGCTCCGAAAATAAGTCTGAATTTTTTGGAACTTGGTCAATCCAAACGCCGAATTGAATTAACGAGGACCAAAAATCATGCTCAGGATGTTCGGCCTTGTATCCGCGCTGACTGATTTCAATGCCATCAAAGTTTAGCTCTTGGTAGCCTTTATCAGTCAATTGCCAAAGACAAACCATTCGATCTCTAGAAAAAATAGATTCGATGTATTTATTTTCTTCTATGGATCTAAGCCTTCGATAACATCTATTGGCAGAACGGTCTTTGTAAATAGCTTTATTAATTATAACCGTGGTCGACAATTTCCACTTCCACAAAAATTGAAGTAATTTAAAATCATCGCTCGTGATCAGAAAGTTACTCTTTTGTTTCATTTACAACCTCAACAACAAGCGGAGAAATTTTATCAAGTTCAACTTTAACTTGGTCGGGACTGATAAATGGAGTTTGCACTTCGTATTGCTCTAAGCCACTTCGCCATACAGCGCGACCCGGAATCGCGGGAAGCTCTTTGGCACGACCGTTTCCAAGAATGGACATGCTTGCACCCAGTGTTGCCATCGGAAACGAAATAATTCCCGTAAGATTGGCTTTAATTTGCGTACTAATCGCATTCGAGTCTGGCTTTTGTGTAGCAATGATAAGGTGAATGCCAACAGCGCGGCCTTGAGCTGCAATACGAATGGCTTTTCGTGTGAGGTCTTGAATATCGGCGATATTATTTTTGCCACTGGTTAAAAATAATTCAGCGGCTTCGTCAATCACGACAATGTGTCTATTCAGATTAGCTGTTACGTGTTTTAAGCCTTCGGGAAGTTTCAATTCTTCGACTGGCTTTTTGTAAAACTCTTCGATATCTTTACAACTGTTTGTTTTTAACAATTTAAAGCGTTCGGTTAGAATTTCATCCAGCTTTGTGAATTTCTCCTTGGCCACTTTGGCATTTGAAATCACGGAAATTCGTTCACGGTTTTCAAAGAGTTGAAACTCAAGTCCGCCTTTCATGTCAATCAAAGTAAAGTCATAGTTCTGATTGTTGCAGTAGAGCGAGACCACAAGTTGCCGTAAAAATGTTGATTTACCTCCGCCAGTTTGACCACCAATTAATAAGTGGGGTGTGTCAGTCAGGCTTGAGTAAATGGTTTTTGCTCTGGTTTGGCCAACCAGAAATTGCTGTGGAACTTTGGTCATGTGATCTTTCAATTCAACCATTTTTGAAATTTCATAATGCGAATAAAGCAAATCGACGGTGCCACTTCCTTTGCTTTCTGAAATTTCATCAACGTAAACTTGCAATGCACTTTCTAGACGGTCTTTCGCCTCTACAAACTTGGCCTTTGGCATAAAAGCATTTGTGACTCGCAGTCTGCGAACAAATTCGTCCACAGGCACGTCAAAGATAAAATTTGGTAGTCGGCCCATTGGACTTTTTAGACCCGCCTCTTGGAAAACATCGGTCAGTCTTTGAATCATATTATTTTTCTTATTGGTTTGAATGGCTCCCCAAACCCAGAAACCAAATGTAGCTCCTACAAATGAATAGAGCGAGTACGAAAGCAAATGAGTCGGATATAGCCATTCGACCTTTAAAAATTTAAAAACCTTTTGATCGAGGTGACTTAAGGTTAGAAAATCAAATAGAATTCCCCAGGTAATAACTGGCCAATACAAAATGGTATCCTTTTTAATTCCATAAAAGACTTCTATAAGGGGCTGACTAATTCCAAATAATAGCTTTTTACCGACAAAAAATATTTTATCGGCAAATTCTAAATTTTGATTTGGCTTTTTGTTTTCAGTTTTAGACAAATTATTCTCCATCAAATAAAACGTAAAATTCTTTTCCGCTATCGACTTGGATAACAGATTTTTTATTTTTTAAGTCCGACAGGACTTCTTGAGACTGATCAAGGGCGGCTTTTGATGCGCCATTTAGGGCGGCATTTCTTAAATCATTTTTCTTTGTGGCAACGCCATTTTGTACTTGGTTCTCTTGCAAACCCTCAGCAACTCCGCCTAAAAAGTTCAACCCAGCGCTAGTTGCTAAAAGTACCGCGTACTTGCTAAGCTTCTTCCCTTTGACTCCGACTGTTTGATCTGAAAGATCACAGGCTTGAGCCTGAACCGCTTGAGATTTGCCATCTTTAAAAACAAGTTTAGAAAATTGAACGATCAACCTGTCTTCGCCTGAACTACCTATACCAACGAGCGTTGTGCCTTCGCTTGCTATTTCTTCACCATTGATCGACAGCGGTTCTGCTAAAATTGCCTTTAAAGGGCCGTTAGAGGCCCCAGTGATAAATTTAGCTTTGACCATTGTTCCCGGTGGAATCTTTCCTAAGTTGGGTCTTCCAATGACTTCTGGAGCTGAATAGCGAACCACGACGTTAGTCTTGCTTGGTGGTTTAGGCTTATTGTACTCCGAGCTTCCCATTGGTATTTGAACTTTTAGATTCTGCTCTTGGTTTTGAACAGAATCATTAAAACCAATCGGCCCAGAGCTTTCAGATGGTGTTGGTTTAAAAAATTCCGAGATAATCGAGTACGCGCTACCGGCTAAAATAAATAACCCAAACATCCATGCTGTCACCTTGGCGTTGATACTCAGCTTTCGTCCTTCTTTTCGATAAAAGCCACCAAGGCCCCAACGCTTGCTATGGCCATCGTCATTTACTATTTGTACTTTTGCTTCTTCATTCATGGTAAATCCTTATTTGAATGGAACTTTGATTTTAGTTTCTTCGGGATCACGGACCAAAATTAGGTTGTCGTGCTGCGATACCGAAGCCATGAGTTGAAACCCGCAGCGGCGGCCGAAAAGGTAGACGAAAAGATTCGTCCTAGAATTTGAAGCCAATGCAGTCAGCGCAAGATCATTTTTGATATATTCAATTCCAAATTGATTTTTTCCACCCAAAACAACGTTGTCCGGTTTGACTGGGAAATTGATGATCGTGCTGAAGCTGGGTCTGATATAGACTTCAATCATTTTAGATTCGTCACATTTGACGGTGCGCAGACTTGTCTTAGCTTCAGAGTCATTAATAAATAGGAACAGCAATGAAGCTGCTCCTAAATAGATCAAAGCGATTCTCAATATATTTCCGAAAGAAAATTTTCTATTTTCCAAATTTATTTACTCTCCGAATTTTTTTGATTTTGTTTTTCGTCAATCTGCTTCGTAGATACAAGCAGCAACCCATAAGGATTCGATTGAGATCTAGATTTTGATTCAAGTTTCACTAAAAGTTGAAACTTGAATGCTGACCTAACATCACCAACGGAAATAATTCGATCCGTATCGAGCTTAAATCCTTCTGATGTTTCCAAAACTGAATTGATGACGACTCGTTGTTTTAGGTTTCGATTTGTAAATTCTTTTTGTTCTTGGTCACGAATCCGAAACTCGTCCGGTGAAAGCATCCCATCGGTTGCCAAAACCTGCGAATCAAATCTTTGCGAAATGGCTTCCCGAAAGAAGTTTTCAATTTCTTGTTTTGAGTGTTCGTCTTTAACTGGCTGAGCGACCCTTGAATAACATCCACGCTCAATAATAACTGAGTCCTTGAATGTTAACTTGAGTGTAACCATCGTTAGAATAAGTGAAAGGGCTCCAAGAATCACTGCAACTGATTTTAAAGTAAAATTCTGCGATACCACTGAAGACCATGCTTCTGTGTATTTCATAAATAACCATCCTATGCTTTAATTTGTTTTTTCGCTTTTTGCGGTTGTTGATTTTTTGTATGATTGTTTTTAACGGAATTATTTTTTAGACTACTTTTTTTCACGCCAGGCGTGAAATTAGAAAATGTCTTCGAGGCTAAATTTTTCGTAGCACCCATCGTCCTACTAGGGCTGATAGTCATACCGCCAATAGCAAGTGAGCTTAAATCTTTGCCCATTTGTGAAAGCCCGCCACCTGATAAGGCATGAACAACAAATGGAGTCAAAAGAAGCGAGCCAGCTAAAATTATATTAAATCCTATAGCTGACAAGAAGCTCACTTGTGATCCATCTTGATTGATTTGGCTTAAGGCGCTACTCCATAAAAGCGTTGCGATGACCGACCAGACAATTTTCCAACAGGCGACCTCAATCAATGATTTAAACAAAGCTGAAGTCGCGGACGCGGTTGCAGGCAAGACATAAAGTGCAATCAGGAGCGGCGAAAATACATAAAGCATTACCCAGACGTAAATATAAAAACTGTCTGCAATATGAATAGAAAAATACAGAATAAAAAATGTTAGAAAACTAATAAGCAACATGATCGTTTCTTTAAAAGAAACCCACGACCAAGATAGCTCACCAATTTTATCTCCCATTCGATCCAATATTAATTTAAAATTATTCAAATCACCCAGCTTTCCTGCAACTGCATCAGTTACGTCAGCAATTGTATTTGTAATTTCTGGATACGCATGTAGTAGCAAAGCCGCTATTAGGGCTCGGCCAACTAGCGTACCAAATTGTGGAACTGCCCCGATAGGCCATTTAAAGTATTCAATGGCTATCCCTAAAAGCATCAGCACTGTAATGATCAGGTAAAAATATCCTGAAAATATCTCATGAATTTTCTTAGCCTCTGTTGCAAGCCAAGCTATATCTGAAACCATTTATGCCTCCTAAAACCTTGGTGCTTCAAATTGGATTTTGTCTTTTTTCATCGCAATCCGAAGTGTGTTAGCTGATTCTAGATATTGTTTGGTTGAGTCTTTTTCTTTTTTGTTTTGAACCGCCATCGTTTGCGCTTGCAGTTTTAGCCCCGTAGCTTGCGTCCGCAGACTTTGATTCATAACTTGAAGCATGACACCCATAGTTTGCGCCGTTAGTTTTTGGGCGCCGCCTGGGGATACTTCATGACTGAACTCTTTGATGGCTTCGCCAAGCTCGTCGATATTTTGAGTGTACTTGTACACATCATTATTTAATGCGACGGCTTCAGCGACATTTTGATCCGTGTCTGAGTATATTTTAGCATCCGGTGACTGAGTTACGATCCCGTATATGGATTGAAGCTTTCCAAGAGCATCGCTCGCATTGTTCCAATCTTTGTAAATACCTGGATCAATATTGGGATAAATTGTGCGAGCTAAATTCAAAGAGTCGTTAATCCCGCGATTGATGTCCTTGATCAAATTGATTTGATCTTTACCATTATCGACAAGGGCTTTAAGCTCAGTGAGTTGCTTCAGAGCGTTTGCTAAAATTTCTAAAAGGACAGCAGTTTCTTCACCAAAAATACTAGCCTTTGATGGTGGCGACATAAAAATTGTAGAGGCGAAAAAGATCAAACAAAGTGCTTTCATCGTTTAACCTCATTTAAATGTGCAGCAACTCCCTTTGGAAATTCAGCGGCAAGTCTTTTCAAAATAGCAAGCTGGCGTAATTCAGGATTATTCTTTTTGTATTCTTCGATTTTCCCTAAATCACGGCCATCAGTCGTTGCGAGCCAATACTCAAGCGGAGTTGATTCGATAATCACAACAGCCCTGGCATCTTCGGCCATCAAGAAGGCTTCAGAAAATGAACCTCGTTCTTGTTGTAAAGACGAAATCAATTCAACTTCATTGGCATTCAGACTTAAGACTTCCTTCAGTCGCTCTTTGTCGGCTCCTTTTTGTTTTAAAACCCATTTAATTGATGAATTTGGCAAAATTGCGTTTGCAATTTTACTTTTCGCAAAGTCATCAATATTTTGTGAGATCGCAATGGCCGAGGCCATATACTTTCTAAAAGTTCTAAAGACTTCGGCGATAAACAAAGACGCCGAATCGTTTTCCATCAGCTTCCAGCATTCATCCAAAATTAAAAACTTGGGTCTAGCTCTATCCAACTGAACTTCACGCCAAACAAAGTCTGTAATAATAAATAGACAGGCCGATTGAAGATCAGGATAAGACTCCATGCCTTTTAAATCAAAACAGACAACGGGCCGCTTAAGCTGCAAGGTTGTTGGCTGATCAACAAATTTTCCATAAGGCGAGTTTCCGCACCAACTGGTTAAAATTTTGCCGATGCGCTGAATCGTTGTATCCGAATGTTCTAAAAGTAGCTTTCGCAAATCAGAAAGGCGTGGAGCTTTTGAAGTTTCATACACATTTTCAATTGCCGCCTCGATCTCTGACTTTTCCAGTTTACCAAGCCGAAGCTGTTCATTTTCTTTAGTCATGATTTCAACCAAGCTTAAGATGAATTTAATTTTTTGGCTGGACGGAGCTGTTTCGCCGACGCCAAGATCAAAAGGGTTTATTGATAAATCAGTATCAACTCCTAGCTGGATGTACTGGCCTTCAAAGTTTTCGCAGATTTTTTTGTATGATCCTCCAATATCAACAATAAAAATCTTTGGGTTTTCCTTCAGCATTTGCATCATCAAAATATTTGTCATATATGACTTACCGCTGCCTGATCCTCCACTGACGATCTGATTTGAATTGGTCAGTTCGCTGGTAAATGGATTGAAACTGACTAGACTTCCAAGTCTTGAGCGAAGTAATATTTTTGGTTCGTAATGCCCACTCCAAGGCCCAAACACAGGCAAAAGATCGCACAAGTTTGAAGTCTTCACTCGCTTAACGCGTTCTTTACATCGGCTATTAGGAATGGCTGACTCACTAAAAATATCAAAAGCTGCAAGCGATTCTTCCATAGCTTCGCTTCCGCCCATTTCCCTAATTTTGGTCAAAACTTCTGAGACTTTATTTTCAAGATCCTCTGAAGATGTCGAGCGAACCAAAACTTGTAAGCTCATGTGGAAAACTTT
>JAYTTH010000505.1:0-3233 GCA_043745515.1 Pseudobdellovibrionaceae bacterium
ACGCTAGAAACGAGTCCATAGCCAAATGACCAAGCGATGAAAAACACAGGGGACATTAGACGTGTCCAAAGAGTTGAAAAAGAAATTCAAGGCGTAGTGGGAATGTACCTTATCAATGGTTTTAAACAGCCATTGGATGTTTTTATAACTTTAAGCCGTACAATGGTGTCTGCCGATTTAAAGACCGCAAAAATATATTTCACAGTATTGCCTAAAGGCAGCGGGGATCAAGCTCCGCTTGATGATTCTGAATTAGAAGAGATCACTGAAAAGCTTAACAGCGTGGCCCATTCCGTTCAGGCGCATATCGCTAAAGAATTAAAATTGAGATACACTCCGAAAGTTAAATTTTTTCATGACGGATCTGCTGATAAGGTTCGAAAAGTAGATCAAATATTAAGTGAAATTTCAAAAAAACCGATTTCAATAGCCGTTTTAAAAAGCGATTCCGAAAACGATTAATTCGTTACATATACCCAACGGTCAATAGGTCCGCATGAGCTTAAATGGTCTAATTTTAATAGATAAAAAAGAAGGTATGACATCCCATGATGTTGTGTTTTCATTGAGAAAAATTCTCAAAGATAAACAAGTCGGGCACATTGGCACTCTGGATCCAATGGCTGAAGGACTACTTGTTTGTTTGGTCGGTGAATCTGTTAAATTATCCGACTATTTGATGGGTTCAGATAAAACCTATCGGCTGACATTGAAATTAGGCCTAGATACAGACACTTGGGATATCACGGGAAAGACTTTGAACACGTCAGATAATGTGGTTACTGGGTCTGCCATTGAAGCTGCCATTTTTTCACTGATGGGCGATCAGAAATTGTCGATTCCTATGTACTCTGCAAAAAAAGTGGATGGAAAAAAACTCTATGAAGTGGCTCGCAAATCCTCGGCAATCCTAGCGCCTTTACCAAGTCAAGAAAGTGATTCATTCAGAACAACGGGCGCAGAATTTGAAGGGCCGGCTAAAGAAATGAAATTTTGGGATTTGAAGATGGCTTCTATTCGGTATCCCTATGTGAGTTTAGAATTTCAATGTTCGAAAGGATCCTTCGTTCGATCCTGGGTTTATGCTTTGGGCAAGAAGCTTGGCGTGGGCGCTGCACTTTCTAAATTAGAAAGATTGGCTATTGGCGAATATTCGCTAGAAAATGCAACGACACTTGAAAAACTCAAAACAATTCCCGATAAAATGCAGATACAAACGGCACCCTATTATTTAAACCCGTGGGTTGCTTTAAAAAAACGCACGATCCTTGAGCTTGAAATCACAGAGCGCGATAAACTAAAAAATGGATTGATTTCCTATTTACTTGCCAATCGCATTGGCGAAAAAGGACTTAAAGGCGCTATTTTTTGTTTTTTTAATCAACAGCTTGTTGGAATATTAAGTGTTACAGAAGTGATTGAAGTTAAACGAATTTTTATAAACTCACAGGGCTAATTAGCGATTGAAGCCGATCCAAGAGTGATTGATACAATAAGATATCAATCTTTTTTTACCTAGACTTACTAATGGTTTTTGGAATCTATCCGAAGAGCTAGGGATGAAACGAAAAATTAAGATATTTTTAATAAATAGTTTCTTGCTCACTTTGATGGTGGCATTTAATAACTGTGGTCAGCCAGGGGAAATCCGTTTTGATCATTTGCCAGTAGGTCAACCGGGTGAAAACAGTAGCCATGATTCGGGAGTGAATCCTGCTGATCCAGGCCTGCCGACAAGTCCTTTGTCACCACCAGGATCCTCGACCTCTCCAGTTGTTGTGACGTCTCCGTACTTAAAAGTTGAAAAAGTGATCACCCTTGCAGAAACTCAAAAGGCGGAAGTTTTGTTTGTCGTTGATAACTCTATATCAATGGCCGAAGAGCAATCTAATATGTCCTCGCGATTTCCGATGTTCATACAAAATTTAAAGGACATCAACTGGCGAGTCGGAATTATAACAACAGATGTTGACGATGCGACCTTAGCAACTAGCGATGGCAAGTTGCTTGCTTTTGAAAATGGTGAACTATTTATTGATTCTAAAATACCTACATTGGATGCTCAAAATATGTTTTCTAAAGCTATTCAGAGACCAGAATCGGGATCGGGCTACGAACAAGGTGTTTATGCAACCTATCGTTTTTTAGAACGCGAACAGGCTCGCAAAATTCCTTTTTTTAGGTCGGATAGCTCGATTAACATAGTTTTTGTATCTGATTCAGATGAAACTCCTTACCCGGATACGAATGGCGTGCCGCTGTTTACCAAACGAAACAAACCCGAAGAACTAGTAAAGTATTTGACGAGCACTTGGCCGATGAAAAAGTTTCAATTCCATTCTATAGTCGTCAAGGAAAACGATGTTAACTGTTTGGCCGTTAGTGGAAATGAAGCCTACGGATTAACTTATGAAAAGCTAGCTACCCAAACTAAAGGGGTTAAAGGAAGCGTGTGCGCTCCAGATTATGGTAGCCAGCTTGTCTTTTTAAGTGAAAAAATCAAGGACCTAATTAAGTCGATCACTTTAGATTGTGCCCCGGCAATAGATCCCACAACAAAAAGGCCAAAGTTTGATATTAAAGTCGATGGGCAGCCGCCCGTTGAGATCGATCGAATCGTCGGAAAAGAAGTATTTCTAAAGGGCGATCTACCAACCGGTCATATTAAGCTTGAGTATTATTGCCCTAGAAGCCCGGTTTCTAATTGACCTGAACTTTGAATCAAGTTATCCCTCTGAAGAGCTAAAAATCCGTCAGCCATGACGATCTATTGGCTTTTAACCGTATGCTTGAATTACAGGCTAATGCCTTAATTCCGAGCTAAACACATAGAAACAGGGAGACTTTAATGGCAGTCCACAAACAAGTAAAAGCACAGATTCTTAAAACATTCAAACGACGTGAAGGGGATACAGGTTCAAGCGAAATTCAGATCGCTTTGCTCACTGAAAAAATCTCTCATTTAAGCCAGCATTTTGTTTTGCACAAAAAAGATAACCACTCAAGAATGGGTTTGATCACTGCGGTTAATCGCCGACGTAAATTATTAGATTACTTAAAACGAACTGACGAGAAGAAATACTCTCAGATGCTAGTAGATCTTGAAATCAGAAAGTAATCAGATTTAAAAATATTAAAATCACAAATACAATCATGCGACTCTTGAGTAAAAAGAAAAAACTTAGAGTCAGCAAATCTGGCCATCAAATGATGGCCTATCAAAAGGAGTTTTG
>JAYTTH010000506.1:0-3214 GCA_043745515.1 Pseudobdellovibrionaceae bacterium
GAGTTGAGTCGGACCTGAAAGCAGTTCAGGCGGATCCATATCTTGTGCGCTCATTTTTTCTGGCAGATAGTGTGTCCTATATTATGAACTAGGTAGTAAAGTTTACCCAATACGCAGCCCAAGCAGATCGAATTGAGGATCTTGAAATATTCACTCTTTCTGAAAATAAGAACTCAGTTTGCTACAACTTAGTTGCCGATGGTACCCCTACCCAACTTCGAGACCGAATCATACTTAGTCTAAATTGGAGTGAGGAATATTATAAAAACCAAAGCAGTAGTTTCTTACTAAGGCTTTTAATATTGCTATGTTGGCTAAGAGACAATCAGGGTTTCATCTTTCACTTAGGTACAATCCTAGATTGCGCCAGTTCACTACAAAAAATCGCAGAGTACAGCAATCTTGTATCGATGGACGAATTAAAAATGAAAGCCAATGGGCAGAAGTTGATGGACTTCCTGAAAGAGAAAGACAATTTTAATTCTCTTCAAGGACTTAGGACTCAAATTGAAAGTATAGTGTTGTCCGACTTCGGCGATTTAGTTGCGAGCAGCAAAAGTGGTATCAATTTGTTTGAGGCCTATAAAAAATCGAAAATCATATTTTTGTTTTTAGACTCTAGGCGATATGGTGAAACTGCAAAATCTATAGGTCGTTTTATTCTTCAAGATTTAAAATCGGTATCGGCAAAAGTAGATGCTGAAATTTTAGAACCACACCGAAAGCCTTTTTCGGTGATAATAGACGAATTCGCAGACTTAGCCTCTGAGGATTTTATTGGGTTCCTAGACAGGGCAAGATCATCGCGTATGTCTATTGTGATATCACATCAAGAGATTTGTGATTTGTTACGAATCTCGCCCGAGTTTGCGGGCAGGCTGATGGGAAATACGTCTACCCTATACGCATTTTTACAGAAACGCCCAGAAAGCGCTGAGATTATTTCTGGGATGGCCGGAACTAAGACGGTTTGGAAACAGACAATGCAAACTGAGCGGATGGGTTGGGTTAATTTTGATTCTGGAAATGGCACTAGAAGAGAAACTGAGGAGTTTGTGATTCATCCGAATTTGATCAAAACTTTGCGGGTTGGGAAGTGTGTTTGTGTGAAGAAATATCCAACCTCTCGGGCTTATTTGGTAGATGTGAATAGAGGCTAAATAAATTCGAGGTATTCTGTAATCCACTAGACCATCTCATTTCGAGAATTCCGACAGCCAGGACCTATAAAACAGAGATAATGAGAATTGCGACAAGAATTGTGCTTTTGCCACAGTTTTATTTCCCACCGCTTGCCTTTGCAACTTATCCCAAAAAAGGAGATAATATAGAAATGTTAACATTTGCAATATATCCCTAAAAATGGGATAATATGCAAATGAAAGCAATCAAAGAAAAGCATCAAAAGTTATCTTATTTTGCCGAATACGCGCAGGGGCAAGGAAAATACTGGTTCACTAAAGCTGATGCTATCAAGGATTTGAAAATTACCGATTCAGCGTTCAATAAAGCCACGTATCGGCTAATTCAACAAAGAAAAATTATGCGTATAAGAAATGGTTTTTATGTAATTATTCCTCCAGAATTTCGACAGTCAAAAGGTCTACCTCCAACTCACTTCATTGATGCGCTTATGAATTTTTCAAAACAGCCCTATTATATTGGAATCCTGTCAGCAGCTTCGCTTCATGGCGCTTCACATCAGTCACCTCAAGAACTGCAAGTGGTCACTTCAAAACCAATGAGACTAATTGAGATTGGACAGATTCGAATTCGTTTTATTACTAAAAAAGATATTGAAAGCACCCCCATGCAAAAAATGAAAACTCCAACTGGATTCATAAATGTCTCTACATCAGCAGCCACAGTCTTAGATCTTCTTCGCTATGTGCGAATCGCAGGCCACTTAGATAACGTAACAACTGCCATAGTGGAACTAGTTGAAAATATCAATGCAACTGACTTGCTCAAAAATGCAAAACAAGAAAAAGACCTTTCATGCGTTCAACGTCTTGGATTTTTAATTGATAAATTTTCTAAAAAAAGAACAGTTTCGCGCGACCTTAATGAATTTATAAAAAATAAAAAACCTAGCTTTATTTTTTTACGGCCAGATAAACGTAAAGACATCTTCGAGAAAAATCTAAAATGGAATATCCTAGTTAATACGAAAGTCGAGCCAGATTTATGATTCCTAGCGCGTATATTACCGAGTGGAGACAATTCGCGCCGTGGCCTGAAACCTATCAAGTCGAACAAGACCTGGTCATTTCCAAAGCTCTTGTTCAAATATATTCTGACGTCGATCTCAGAGAAGATTTTGCATTCAGAGGTGGCACTTCACTACAAAAAATATTTTTTAAATCGCCAACGAGATACTCTGAAGATATTGATCTTGTTCAAGTGCCAAAAAAGCCTATTGGCCCGTCAATAAATAGGCTTCGATCGATTTTAGATTCTTGGCTAGGCTCACCCACCGTTGACCGAGGGGGGTCGCGGGTCACACTGAAGTATCGCTTCACTTCTGAAGATCAACCAAGCCGCCCAATGCGCTTAAAGATCGAAATTAATACTGGCGAACATTTTACACAGTTCGGCTACAAACGAATACAATTCCCTATTCAAAGCGCATGGTTCACTGGAAGTGCTGAAATTCTAACTTTTGAAATTGAAGAAATCTTTGGGACCAAACTAAGGGCACTTTATCAGAGAAAAAAAGGGCGAGATTTATTTGACGTAGCCATGGCATATCAGCATTTCCCCAATTTAAATGATCAGAAAATGATTGATTGCTTCCTTGCTTATATGAAACATGGCGGGCACTCTGTTTCTCGTGCAGAATACGAAGCCAATCTTTTTGAAAAATTAACTGATAAATCTTTTCTTGAAGATATTCAACCTCTTCTAAAATCAGGTTCAAAGCAATTTGATATGAATCAGGCCGGAGAAATGGTTAAAAACCGCAGTTTAGTTCTGCTTCCAGGCGATCCCTGGAAAGGCAATTAAAAGAAAGAACCTAAAAAGAAGAATTGAAATTAACTTCCAACGATTCGGGAGAATTCAGTATATGTTAAGAGTGACTGATTCAAGTATATTTTGTACGATTTAGATAATATAACGTACATCATCGAAAGTCCCGACATTTTCAAAAAGAAAAAAAGAGGATAATTTTAATTCACGAACACAAGGAGGTGTCGAATGGATTTAGGGATAC
>JAYTTH010000507.1:0-3208 GCA_043745515.1 Pseudobdellovibrionaceae bacterium
AAAAAACTCTCCCCAAAGGCTGAGAAAAACTCAAATGCAATGTCTTATGTATTAAACATCTCTTTTAACTGCGCCTTAAATCCGGGCTCGAGTCCCGGAATATTTTCCACTAGACGCAGAGCCTTTAAGCGATCACTGTCACTAACTGAATCAAGCCATATAATTAGATTCGATTTAGCATGGTCTACTTTCTCGCGATCTTCGGATTGAAGATTCCCGGCTCGCGCCCTCTCCCCTATACGAACCGCTAGGACTTTGCCGTTCCAGGCGATTTCGGCTTTTTGCACCTTACCTGCAATTTCAACTAGGTAGAGTTCAAAACTACCCGGCGCATAGAACCAATGCGGCTGACCTTCGGTTTCTGAATCTAAACGACTCGAAGCAACCTCACTCATTTCCATGGCTTTAAATTCGTCCGTAAATATTCGTCGCAAAGCTCGACGAAGGTCATCGCCGCCCTGAATAAGTCGCACACCAAAAAAACTTCTGCTCTGCCTCATTACTTCGACTTCAATAGAAATGACTTCTTGACCAAGGCAAAGAGCGCCGCTCATCCGCTCTCCAACATTTTTGTTATTGCCTTCGAGCGCCAAGCCCGTCTCAGAGACATTAACTACCGGAAATTTATGGCCAGAACTCTCAAAATAGCAGGAGTCCCCGAGCAAAAGGCGCACACGTGCACTTCGTTCAATAATAGCTCTTTCAGCTGGTTTACTTTTCTTGAAAAATCCCACGGGTTGCCCTCAGGTTGCCAAGCGTGGCATTGATGGCCGATCCGCCCTTTTAATTGTATCAATTTACCGCGGAAAGCGCTGATAGCCAAATCTAATTGTCTACAAAGCAGTCACCCATCTAATGTCCAATGAATTGTCTGTGGGAAGCGCCCTGAGGTTAGCAGAAGGCCACCTATATCTCCGCTGAGATACATTATAAATCACACTGTGACAAAGTTATAATATGGAACGGGCATCGGTAGGCTGCTGATGGCTTAGTATAGTAGGAAGCAAAAAATCAGGGGGTTCTAATGAAGCGTTTAATACTTAGTATTTTTGTTGTGGGTTTATCAATCAGTCATTTTTCTTTTGCAGCAGGACCAGATAGCCATTCGGCCAAAGGAATGGCGATGAAAACTCAACATGCGAATCAGATGGGACAAGATAAGAGCGCAGCAGGCTTATCTAAAGCTACCACCAACCGAGCCGCCGCCGAACAAAGAAAAGCGGCAGGGCAAGCGCACCGCCCTGCGAGCGCCCAATAAAGAGTCTTTGAGTGTGTCTAAAGGTTCCCTTTTTCGCACGTAAGAATTCAGATTAGGAGTTGGGCGTTTTAGCTCAGCTCCTTTTTTTTAAATTCTTAGCTCTGAAATATAACTGCTATTTCCAAGGGACTTGCCGTGCTGGTATTGGGCTGTCGCAAAAAGAAGAATCTTTCCCGCTGTGCTAGTATGCTTGGGGGCGGATATGTGGATTCCGAATTCATCTACATGCAAGCATAAAAAAACCGATACCAAAAGGCATCGATTTTTTAGCTGATACATATATTATTGGATTGAAATATTTTGAATTAGCAGTCCATTAGCATCTTTAGAAAGATCAAACCTAATTAAATAGGAACCACCA
The DNA here is from genome assembly GCA_043745515.1 of Pseudobdellovibrionaceae bacterium. Classification (GTDB taxonomy): domain Bacteria; phylum Bdellovibrionota; class Bdellovibrionia; order Bdellovibrionales; family Bdellovibrionaceae; genus UBA2316. The sequence continues at coordinate 1,620 of JAYTTH010000507.1, forward strand.
GTGAACTGTCCCAAAACCTCAGTTTTTCCATTCATTGTAATAGATTTCACACCATGAAGAAAAAAGGTCCACTGCATCGAAACTGTTTTGCCAGACTCTAATTTAATTAAATCTTCACCGTTTAAAACCTGATTCACATTAATATTAAAATTGAAACCCACAGAATGTTCAGAACTTACTTTAGTAAAAGCCAAATTTTTAAAATTAGAGTCAATCAATCGAAACTCTAGGTCACTCATGTTAATTGCAAATGGAATACCATCTAAAGAAACTTTATTTATCGGAGCGTTAAATGAGCTAGTTACCCACTGGAAGTCAGTGCTATTTTTTGCACAAGAAAGCGCCATTATCGACATATTCAGCAAAACGCTCTCGTTATTAGCAGTTAGGCTAAACACATTAGGTAAATAGGCGTGAGTATCGATTTTACTGTCTCTGTTACAGTGAGCTACCTTTCCATCCAAAGTTTTAACTATAGAAGAATCTTCTACAGAGGCAAAGCTGGCGGAAATTAAAATTAAAGATAAAAGATTTAACATAAGGTACTCCTAAAATTATTTTCAGGTTAATTAACAGAATATAATGCAATGAGCAATTATTAAATAATAATAAGTTATGCCTTCTAATAAATCCGGATTTATTTTAAAAACAACAAATACTTAGTGGCGATAATGTTCAGGCTTGAATGGGCCTTGAGCATCAAGGTGTAAGCACCCAGCTTGTTTTTTGTTGAGATTGATCAGTTTTACCCCAATTTTGTCTAATTAAAGAGCTGCCGCTTTTTCATCCAAGTGCTTCGGCAAGCGATACACAACGATTTTTTTATATTTTTCTGCAGGGTAAACATTTCGATCTGAGTCAGAGTTTGTTTCGAGAAAGAATTACTCATCACAAAACTTGGGTGGTCCGTGCCGCTACCTAATATTTTTATGCGGTGCCTGCTTTTTGTTGTCTCCTGGCCTTCTGGAGCCCTTTCTGGCAAAAAAGCACACTCTCCTACGGCCAAACATGATTGGGTGTAATAATGTCCGCCTAGGGGCTAAGCCGGAGGCTATGATTCAAAAGCCCGTGCATTAAAACCGGAAAAATAGATAAAACAGGCTTCAAAATGCATAGAATGGCCTGAAATGGCTATGACTTAGAATTATTTGTCTTTAGTACAGATCGAATCTTGAAAACGCTAAATTCCAAAGCGATTTAAGGGGCTCGCGAGCTATTTTTGTGAACGAGAAATCTAAAAATTGAGAAAATCTCTATCAAATTGCGCGCCTTCGTGAAATCCGGCGACAAGTTTCGCAATGGCCAACCGAGCAAAACAGATTTTTGAAAATGACACGAAAGGCGGCTGCAAATATTCACCGCTTTTTTTTTTAATTAATTTTGAGGGGCCAAACCCACAACCCGCTGGCACCGACAACTGTGGGAGGCTTTTTATTTAAACCTTTTCTCTTACGGAAAAAGTCCTGCGAAACCAACATCATTCATGTTGGAACAACCAAAGTTAGTTAAAATTGAACTTTTATTGTTCACTTCAGTTGTTTCTGCCAAAGCCTGCATTTTGTCGCAGGATACTGAATAATAATATAGAG
>JAYTTH010000508.1:0-3184 GCA_043745515.1 Pseudobdellovibrionaceae bacterium
TGGTAGCTCTCATAGTTCTCAAAAAAAAGGAAACAGTACCATGGCAAAATCCTCTTCAAAAAAGACTAAAACAACTCTTGGTGATAAAACGGGTAAAGCATTGATCAGACGATTAACAGCCAAGCCAATCACTAAACAAATGGACGATTTTTCATCAGGCGATACTGTTAACGTATACGTTAAAGTAAAAGAGGGTGAAAAAGAACGAACTCAGGTTTACAAGGGCGTTGTAATTAAAATCCAAGGTTCTGGTTCTGCAAAAGCATTCACGGTAAGAAAGATTTCTTCAGGTGTGGGCGTTGAAAGAACATTCCCGTACCGAAGTGCTCTTGTTGAAAAAGTTGAAAAATTAGCAACAGGTAAAGTACGACGCGCAAAACTTTATTACTTAAGAGATCTTGATGGTAAAGCGGCTCGTATTGATTCTGAATTAGCAACCTCATCGTCATCTGCGGCTGCTGAAAAAAGTGAAACAAAAACTACTTAAATTAAGTGCTGCCCAAGCCGCTACATTGGATTGGGCCAATCTTCGATATGATCACATAATCGGAGTCGACGAGGTCGGTCGGGGCTGTTTAGCTGGTCCTGTGGTTGCCGGCTCCGTTTTATTTTCTGCCGCCCATGATGAGTGGGCTTCGTTTAAAGATTCTAAAACATTGAGTGAAACTAAGCGCGTTGACCTTTGCGCCCAAATACACGCTATCTGCACGTTTTCGCTTGGAATGGCCGATCAAAATGAAATTGATAAAATTAATATTTTGCGAGCATCGCTGCTTGCGATGAAGCGATCTGTTTTAAACTTAACTTTACCATCGACTTCAAGCAAAGTCGTGCTGGTCGATGGCAATCAGTTTATCGATGATTTGGAAGGCTTTGATCAGATTGCGATTATCCAAGGAGACTCTTTGGTATCCGTAATTTCTGCGGCCTCTATCGTTGCCAAGGTTCATCGTGATGAGCTTATGAAAAATTATAACGATGAATACCCAGGCTTTGGATTTCATGAACATAAAGGCTATGCGACGCAAACCCATCGGGATGCGATCGCTCGATTAGGAATTACGCCTTTGCATCGTCGATCATTCAAAGGCGTCAAAGAACATTGTGCTGAAATTTAATCGTTAACAATGAAGCACGATTTAACAGTGCCGACGGCTGGATCAGCGCCAAACGAGATCAATCCACAGCGAATTGGACGGCTGATACGAACCGGCTCAGTATAGCGACCAGTAATTCCATAAACTACAACGCTACCAGCGGGAGCATCGCAAACGCCACCTTCTTGCGCGCAAAACTGCAAACCAGGCGTTCGACGACGCTCGGGGATTAGATAGTAACATTGTTTATTCACTTTGTAGGCAGGATCTCCAAACGATTTATTGGTGCACGTGACATCACCTGAATAGATTCGACCACTTCTATCGCCTACCGGAATTTCAACATATTTTCCTGAAGCGCCGTAACGGAACATTCGGGCGTTTCCTGGAACTTTACAAATTTCACCTTCATTTGCACAATGAGTCCAAATCTGTTGGCCTTCCTCGCCACGGGGCTCGGCGTGAGTTGTTGTGCCTAAAAATAATTGGCTTAAGGCGATTAAAACAAAAGCTTGAATGGTTTTTTTCATTGGTTTTTCCTTTTTATTCAGTTTCGATTTGTCGGTTTTATTTCGGGTGGGATTGTATTTCAAAATGAACAGATTCGCTTATGAAAAATGTATGGTCGTAATAATTTCGTGATTGTTCAAAGTTTTGACAGGAACGGCGGATTTGAAAAACACGACACGTAAAGTATGGAAGGGAGCCATAAATGCAATTTATAAAAAAATGTACTTTGAACATATTAAGGGATTAAAATCAGAACAAGCCGTGGTTGAGAGTCTTAAAGAGCAAGGATGGCAGCTACTGCACCAACGGTATAAGACTCCATTTGCTGAAGTGGACTTGGTTTTTAGTAAATTGGGCCTCCTTAGGATAGTAGAGGTTAAAACCGTCGCCAATTGGGATTTCGTGCCTTATCGGCTTTCTAAAAAACAAAAAAATCGACTTATTCTAGCTTTTCAGTATTTTCAACAACGTTTCAAAGGTGACGTGGTTTTGGAATTGGCACTGGTGTCTTGTGGTAGGGATATTTTATTTATTGAAATTGAAAACATTTGTTGAGACAATTTAAGGTAATGAAACTAAAACTTTTTCTAGCTTTTTTGATGTTTTTTTCGCAAGGGGTTTTTGCACAAGAATTGAAACAATTTCTGCAGTCCTGTGGTTATGGAACCCTCGCCGGGGCCGGCCTGGGTCTAGCTAGTTTGGTTTTTGAAAAAAAACCAAATGAAAGTTTTGGAAATATTGCTCGTGGATCGTCACTGGGACTTTATGGTGGAATCGCATATGGTATTTTTATGATTAATCAGCAAGGAAAACCGTCTAAAGACGACATTGTTTTAAGTGAAAAACGTATTCAGTATTTTTTTATACCGTCGATTGACGGCAATCTTGAGACTCGAATTGTTTTTAAATTTAACTAATTTATGAATTGATCTAAGGCTTCAACAGTGAGAGGCGGCTTTGAATTGCCATCGAATGTAAATTCGAATGAAAGTTTAATTTCTTGGGTCCCAGAGGCTACTTGTCCTTGCGCTAAGGTAATCAGCCAGCAATCGCCTGGGGGTTTAAATTGGCTTACGTAGGCCCACGATCGAATGCGCTTGTTGTTTTCACTATTCAGCCAGTTTCCATCATAAACAAACTGACCCATTAAATTAAAATACTTGGTGATTAAGCCGGTGCGAAACATGTAATTTTCTGTACGAGAATCGGTTTTAACGTCTTCACCAGGTGTAATGGCATAGGATCGCGTAAATGTTAGTTCGTAAAAGTTCCCGAAAGTATTTGTAAGTCTCACGCTCGATTGTAAATTGGTAACTTTTTGATAGGGATAGTAAAAGAACGAAGTAGATGTCGAAATCGCATCTAAATTTACATTTAAATAGGCGGTCAAATTTGACCATGGTTGTTTGTTTGGTGTGTTTAAGCTGGCTTGGTAGACGTCATAGGACTGCGAAAGGTACAGTGAGGCGCGCTGAGCATAAGACGTTGAATTTCCATCCCATTTTTTTTCTGTTAGTCGTTGTAAGACGGCGAACGTCACAATCTCGCGATCTAAACTGCGATCTAAATAATCGAAT
>JAYTTH010000509.1:0-3181 GCA_043745515.1 Pseudobdellovibrionaceae bacterium
GCAGGAACGAATTTTTCAATATTTTTACCATGGGTAAGGGCGCCGATCCCACCGGCCGAGGATCCCCAAACAACCAGGTTTTCAAGTGAACTAAAATCGACAATTTTATTTTTAGAAAGGTGCTCTAAGGCAAGCAGAACATTTGAGTACCCGTAATGATAAATTTTTGTTCCTTCATAGTTACTGATTCTGCGACCAGTAAAAACATCGCCTGTGCAAAATGGAAAGTAAAGGAAGGAATGGTCTATGAATGGATTTTCTTTATTTACCGTGGACGTGAAGACACTAAATGCGGGAAGCTCGGGCATCGGGTAAATCCAAGTCGAGGGCATGGTTACGCACGATTTTTTATCCCAGCAAGCGCCGCCGCCCATAAATTCTACCAAAAGTTTTTTAGTTGAATTTTTTTTCCAGAAAACAGTGTAATCGCTTCCATTGCCACATTTTGCTCCGGGGATACTGATTCGTTCCCAAAGTTTATGTTTTTCGTTTCCATCTGCGGTGGTTTTTGCTAATCCGCTATTTATAAATTGAAAGCTCAAGAAGAATAGTACAGAAACTCTAAGCTTAAAAACTCCATTTTTCTCCATGATGTCCCCTCTTGTAAAATTCTGCATGGTCAGATCTGCCTAGTAAAGAGTATATTTATAAAGAGAATTCAAGAGGATAGGATTCAATGGCTTTTAATAATCGACTCGACTTAGATCCAGCAGAGGTATTTTGAATATCTAGAAAATCGGGATTGCTTTGGCACATTCTATGAATACGAATTGTTCATATGAAAAATCCAATCGTTCGTTCAATAAAAAAGCATTCTAGTGAATTCAAATGTCGATATTTAATGATGACTGTCATGTTTTTGGTCAGTTTATTTCCTAATATGACCTTTGCAGAGCCCGATGATGCGAGTGTTTATCTTCTTCGAAGTACTTCAGGACGAAATAGGCAATCAGGGGCCCGTGATCAAATGGGAAATTTGGTTACTGATCGCAGGCTTGATGGCGACGGGTTTGAACCATTCAAAGTTGGGATTCAAACCAATTTCAACGAACATTTTTGTGCCGATACCTATCATATAAATGAAGGACATGCTGACAATAATCATCGAGATGGATTTGGAGTTACTGGTTGTGCGTGAATGAAATTAGGCCAAAGTAAAAACGTAATAGTTCAGATGAATTTTGGACCCTATGTTGCGTTTAACACCACAACAGTCAATGGAGTACAATACGATCGCAAAGAGCTCGGATCCCTCGTCGCGGCTGTTGTAGAAGCTGATTTAAATCGACGTGGTTTGAAAGTAAGACTTGAAGTTGATAAGACTGTAATGTTTGGAAATTACAAAGGTCACAAGGGAATGAGTTCGACAGCCATGCTTGTGGGGCTTTCTCAAACATTAGATTTGGATTACCATTCTGATCGCAAATCAACGGCTGAGGGCGATCCTACGGCTCGAGTCACTGTGATGATTGGCAGGACAAAGACCAACAGCACTGCCGGTGGATTTTCCACGATGTACCAGGTCAAACGAACAGATGATATTGATAGTCGCTACCTTGGGTTTACGTATTCCGTCTCTGCACAGAAAGAAGGAAATACAGGGTCGTCTGACAGATCTGGTTTGGCTGCACAGGTCGGATATGAAGTTGAAACAATTGGGCAAATTAAAGTCGGTGGTGAAGTCGGACCTTATATCGCTCAAGACAATATAAATAAAGGACTACAAAACGGATTGCTAATTACACTATTTTGGCAAAAAGCCTTGAATGGTGATTTCTATGTTCGTGTTGAATTTGAAAGAGCTGCAAATTTTCAAGGGCATGCTACTGATTCAGATCATTTAAAAATGGGCGTCGGAAAAAAATTCTAGTATTGTAATCTTGTCTAGTTAGTGAAACAATTGGGGAAACTAACAAGGGGGTGTTTGCATGTCTAAAGTATTTATGATTGCGAAGTATTTATTGGGAGTTATTTATTTTGTTTTTGGCCTCAATGGCTTTTTAAACTTTATTCCGACTCCGCCGTTAGCAGAAAATGTTGTTTCTTTTTTAAATGGATTGATGTCGACTGGCTATTTTTTTCCATTTTTAAAAGGCACTGAAACACTATGTGGTTTGCTATTGCTTGCGGGATTTTTTAATCCATTGGCTCTAATTATTTTAGCTCCCATTACGATTCAGATTTTTTTATTCCATAGTATAATGACACCCGGAATTACTAATTTAATAATGCCTGTGGTGATGATTGTTTTGCACGTATTGGCCGCCCGAGGTTTTTGGAATCTTTATAAACCACTTTTGAAAGTAAAATAGATCAGAAAAACCATTTAAAAAATGATTTTACGCCGCCCATGAACGCATTCCAGCCCCGGACTATAAAATTTGGCTCTGATGGTTTAACGACTTCAGAGCTTGATTCGCCGCCGGCAACCGCGGCTGGAGCGCGTATTTCATCAGGAACTAGATCTCCGGATTCCGCGACCATTTTCGGTGTTGGCAAGGGAGTCAAAGCCGACTGGCTGTCCGGTAAATTTCCCGCCAAAATTTTTGGTTTCATTTGAAATCGAATTGTTTTTAAATCGTCGCACTGAGACTTTTTCATTTCTTCTAAATTGGCATTGTATTTCTTTTTAACTTGCGTGACGGCTCCGTCTTGTTTGTTGCAATAGTCTTTATTTGAGTCTGCGGTGCATTCAGACCGTAAAAAATTGTCCGACAAGCTATTCATCTTTCTTCGCCATTCCCTCAGCGATGATGCCGTTTTAATATAGTTGTCGTCATCGCGATCCATGATATCGCGGCCTTTTTTGTCACAATTTTCTATTTCTTTCGGAATATCGGCCATAAGTTCTTTTAGAGTCATGCAATCGCTGGTGTCTGGATGGTTCGAACATTTCCATTTTGAAAAGCGATCAGCATGGGCTTTATTGGCGTCATCTGCATTGGCCTTGCATTCTTTGATGGCCTTGCCAACCACTTGCGGCGTGTGGAGTGACCTTTGTCTGTTTTCGATAACAGAGTTGTAGGTGACGAGCATATTTTTTGAAATTTGAGTTCGAACAATATTCATTTCCGTAGCTGTAGATTCAATTAAATCCATTGTTTGATCCATTTTTTGGCAAAGTTGTTTCCTAATCTCGGGATTGCCTTTTATCATGGCTGCAAGATTTTTCAGATTTTCA
>JAYTTH010000510.1:0-3173 GCA_043745515.1 Pseudobdellovibrionaceae bacterium
GTATATACTGAGCGCCAATAGAAATCTCGTTCTTTCACAGAATTGCAAACTTTTCTTCAAGGTGTCTTTTTTCGACGTGGTCTGGTGGACATAGGAACACCCCCCTCCGCACATATATTTAGCCCAGCAGGATCCACAATCGTTTCGCTCAATAATCGATTCGTTATAGCTAGCAGTTTTTGCTTCATTGATCCACGAATCACGGCCAAGACTATTTTCAGCCTGACCGACCGTCCATGGGCAATTGAAAATTTGATTGCGACTGTCAATAACCGCTAACGTTTTGCCCAGACCACAATGATTTTCAAGCTTTTCTTGTGAATCCAATCGGTCAAAATAATTATCGAATAAATAAATAGTCCGTAGTTCCGCTTCGCCGCCAATAGACCAGGCCCGTTCAGCCGTTTTTGCTACACTAGTCATAAACGCTTCGTTAGAAATGGCATCTTCATCCGTCACAGAATAAATGAAATCAATCCAATCAAATCGAAATTGGCGAAAGTATTCATACGTTTCTAATACTTGAGTGTGCTCTTTCGTAAACACGGCATGCACGGCAAGCGCTCCAATTTCCGAACGAATTGAATTGAGCTTTTCCAGCGTTTTAAGAATCGCTTCCGAAGTAGATTTATTATTTTTTTGTGGGCGGTATCGATCCACTACTTCAGGCACACCGTCCATACTGATTACAAGCGTTGGCTTAAATTCTTTTAACAGCTGAACGATTTCATCATTAACTAACGTGCCATTTGTGGTTATTTTGTAGGTAGGAAGAAATGGTTTCTGAACGGCAGCAGCCGATACATATTCGCAAATCGCGCGAATACCAGCTGGAAACAACAAAGGTTCGCCACCTAAAAAACTTATATGAAATCTTTCGCCCGGCTCCAATTTAGAAATAAAAAAAGCCAACTGCGGCAGAGTTTTTTCAATTTCTAATCGCTTAACAGGATCGCCATAGGTGCCATCGCCGCCCGCCGCGCAATAGCTGCATTTTAAATTACAAATCTGTGTGACGTTTATATTTAAACTTTTCGCTTTGAAAGGCAGCGATTGTTTTTTGGGCAAAGGCCTGGATTCTAAATTCCAAGATTCAATTTCTCCTAATTGTTCGGCCGATAAATCTGAATTTAAAACTTTAGGTATCAAAGACGATTTTAATGAAATCTTGGACAGCCCCAGAAAGGTATCAGAAGTCAGTTCCGCGACTTCTAGCGTATCGCTCTGAAAGCCAATAAAAAGATCACGGCCCGCCGCTGTCCCCGATAAAAACGGTGCTGCGTTAAAGGCCATTAGATTTTGATACCGACTAAGATCTAGCACTTTTTGACTCCAGTTCAGGTGGTCCGACATTTAATCCCTGCAAAAAAGAAACCAAATTTTCTCAAACCTAATTTCAGTTTAACTGTTTAATTTCAATTATTTAACAATGCTTTTGTCGGTGTCTTTTTGCACCGTCTTGGGCGCCGCCGCTACGCAGATTAGTCAACCCTACAAAAAACACAATGCTGGCCACTTTTTTACGATTTAGTTTGAGGTGCCAAATCCGATAGAAAGACATGCTTTTCTGGTCGAAAACTCGCGTCCGAAATCTTGGGATTTTGGGGCTATTTATGTTTCTTCAAATAGGTTGCAGTCGAGGGACCTACGTGGGTCCCGAGTCGGCCAATTACTTGGCTACTGCCGCGGAAGATGACTGTGGCTATATTCAAAATGAATTTGGCCAGCGCGTTTCCTGGAAGTCCAACGTGCCGATTGAGTTCTTTGTGTCGAAATCCATTCCCGTTGAATTTCACCAAGACATAGTGGACGCTGCCGATGATTGGAATAAATCGGCTGGAAAGCAAGTTTTAAAAATTAATCTTACCCAGTTAGACACCATTGATTCATCAACGACCGATTTAAAAAACTCAATAGTTGGCTTTACAGACTGGGATGCAACAAAGCAAACTCAGCAAGCCGTTACAATTGTAAAATACCGTGGCGCCCTTATTAACGAATCTGACATTCGAATAAACTTCAAAGATTTTACTTACTATTCAAAAGATTCTATTGATCCAAAACAAGTCCACTTTGGAAGCTTACTGGTGCATGAATTGGGTCATGGCCTCGGTCTGAAACACGGCTTAATAAAACCAACGGTCATGTGGTACACGCTGTCTTCGCTTTTCATACGAACTAAATTATCGGCCAGCGATTTAAAATCGCTGGGATGTGAGTATTGATGAAACGTCTCTTTATTTCTATTCTTTTTTTGACCGGCATTGCAACAGGACTTTGGTTTTTGAAAAACCACGATTCTCGTTTGCCATCTTCCCTGCCTCACGCGGGAGTATCGGGTGACACCAGTATTGTTATAAATGACAAGCCCTTAAGTGGTGAAGTTAAAAAACAAATTAAAAAAGCAATTCTGTCGTCTTGGGATTGGTATTTTAAATCGCAAACTTTATTTATCAACTTTGAAAATTTGAGATTAGTGTCGTCCGAAAAAACGAATGAACTATGCGAGCTGTACCCCACTTTGACATTAGTACTGGAAGCTTTAAATGTGACTTACAACGGTGAACATCCAGAAATCACTTTCACTAAGCCATGCACAAGCCCCGAGCTCAGTTTGAATCAGCTAACCGCATCCAACAATCGCCCGGTTAATTTAGAATTTGATATGAGCTTTCTGCAATCCAATGAACCCAAAACCAATCTTCGTTTTCAAAATTGGGATTCTGAAGTGCCTCAGAAGTGGCGGGTAAAACAATTGCTATTTTTTCCAGTATCGAAAGACCTTGGAAGCCCCATCGATTTAGTGAAGTATGAGATTCTTGGGTTTCTTACCTATTCAGTTGAGTTTGAACTTTTTGAAAAGAAACAATAAAACAGAATTACAAAATGAAAATCACCATTCTCATCAATGACACGAAACTCGAAATAGAAGGCAATTATAAGGAAACTATACTTGAGTCCTGTTTGAAGGCCCAGATCTCACCTCCTTATTCCTGTTTAGAAGGCGTTTGCGCTTACTGCCAAGCCGAAGTTATCGACGGTGACGTTAAAACTATTTCAGGATTTGAAACCGAAGAGCATCCAAAAGTTGTAAAAACCTGTCAGACTTTTCCTGTATCAAAGACCGTAAAATTAAAATATTTAAAAAAGACTTGAAGAGAAAAACTCTCCAT
>JAYTTH010000511.1:0-3155 GCA_043745515.1 Pseudobdellovibrionaceae bacterium
GCATGAAATATCTAGATTGGGTACATCAGCTAGGTTTGGAAAAAACTATTTTTGGACGCTATTTAAATTGGCTTGAAACGACCTTTTCATTGAGAAAAGTTTTTACGGTTCTTTTGTTTTGCTTGGTGTTGTCTTACTTAATTTTCTTTCAAATTCGCATTCCTCACACGTACAAAGTCGGCGAAATGGCAACAGTGGATATAATTTCGCCTCTGACTTTTGAAATGGTGGACGAAGTAACGACAGAAGAAAAGCGAATCAAGTCGGAATCTAACATCCCTGTCGTTTTTGACTACGACACCAATGTGTTTGATCGATTGGCTGGCAATGTTTATCGATCCTTTCGCCTGATGAGAAACCAAATGCGCGATCTTAATTGGCCACGTGGCTACAATCAGCAGCAAAAAGTCATAAAAGAATTATTTGCCCACAAGTCGGCGTTTGAAACAGAACTAGGAGTATCACTTGCGGATTATTTGTTTGAATGGTTGATCGAATTACGATTCCATCCAAAAATTGAAAATTCTTTGGTTCGAAATCTCGATCTTTGGTACGCGCGTAAAATTGCCGAATCGCCAGATAGATTTGTGCCCTCGCACCAGGACGAAGTCATTGCCCGAGTCGTTCACAAATCGAACGCGGGCCGGGAATTCACAATTCAAAAAAAAGATATCCTAGATTTACAGAACCCGGACCATTTTCAGTTTCTGGACAAAAAAGCACTGGAAAAAATGGATGATTCAGATCGGGCCAATTTATTATATTTAGCGAGAGCATTGATCATTCCAAATTTGACTTTAAACAAACAGGAATTGGCGTCCAGAAAACAAGCCGCAAGGGATGCGATATCACCCGTACTGATTACGATAAAGCGAAATCAAATCATCGTCAGCAAAGGCCACCGTGTGCAACCATTTGATATGGCTGTAGTAAAGCAAATCGAAAGTATTCAATCGGATAAAAAGAAAGACTTTATGGCTTTGGCTATGGCTCTTTTATTATCCGTAACGGTGCTAGTTTTCAGCTCGTACATTCGTCGATTCACTCAAAATCGAATCAAATTTGAAACAAAGGATATCTTTGTAATGATGATCATAGTTTTAGGCGTTGTTGTTTTGTCTAAGTTTTATATGTTCATTGCCGATGCGGCTTTTATATCAAAATGGGGTTCATATTTCACGCACCCTGTATTTTTGTTTGCAGCCCCTGTCGCCGCTGGCCCAATGATAGTGGGTTTGATTATATCGTCTGGTGAATTGGTCTGGCTTTTCACGGCGTTTTTGTCTGTCAGCCTGGCCATAATGGAAGACTTCAATTTTACCTTTGCAATTGTTTGTTTGGTTGGTGGTATTGCGGCTGCTCGTGGTGTTTTGAATTGCAAAAAGCGAAATGATATATACTGGGCCGGAGTCCGCACCGGATTGATCAACGCTTTGTTAGTTGGCTTTTTGATGATCATATCAAAAATCGAACAAGATGAAATTATAACAGAAATATATTTTGCCGTTCCCGCTGCTTTTTTAGGAGGAATCTTTAGCGCCCTAATTACGATGATGGCAATTCCACTAGTAGAATCATTGTTCAACTACACAACGGATGTGAAATTGCTTGAGTTGTCTAATTTGAATCATCCCTTGTTGAAACAGATGTTAATTCAGGCGCCAGGCACCTATCACCACTCGATGATGGTCGGAAGTATGGTGGAAGCCGCCGCCGAAGAAATTGGCGCAAACCCTCTGCTGGCAAAGGTTATGAGCTACTATCACGACATCGGAAAAATGGAACACGCCCGGTATTTTATTGAAAATCAAAAAGCAGGGCAGAATGCCCACGATTCAATTTCCCCGTTCATGAGCAAGACCCTATTGATTGCCCATGTGAAAGACGGAGTTGAGTTGGGCATGAAATACAAACTAGGAAAGCCAATTATTGACGGCATTGTTCAGCACCATGGAACCACATTGATATCCTTTTTCTACAATAAAGCCCTGGACCTCAAAGAAGACGGTGACGCGGAAATATCGGAAGAGGAATTTAGATACCCAGGGCCAAAACCGCAGTTTAGAGAATCAGCGCTGGTCATGCTAGCTGATAGCATAGAAGCAGCCGCCAGATCATTGGACGAGCCAACTCCGACGCGTTTACAAAATATAGTACGTAATATTATTCAAAGGAAATTTACAGACGCCCAGTTAGATGAATGTAATTTGACCTTAAAAGACCTATCAAAGGTCGAGCAATCCTTTGTCAAAATCCTTTTAGGAATATACCATCAAAGAATCGATTATCCCAAAAGTGCTGGTGGTGGCTTAGGGTATATTTCACAATCACCGAAATAGGGCTTTATGAAGGCAAATATTATCAACGACTCTGGAATGGAATTATCCGAAGATGTTTTAAACAGATGGATAAAAGGCATCTCTGGTGAGCTTTTCAAAAAGAAAATAATTGATACGGAAAAAAAAGCACAAGAGTTGTCGCTCGTTTTTTTAAATGAAAACGATGCTAAGAAATTAAATTGGAATTATCGCTGCAAAGATTACCCAACGGACATTCTAAGCTTTGGATCCGATGATCCTACGTCCATGGGTGAATTGGTATTATGCCCGCAGGTCATTTCAAAACAAGCCAAAGAACATGGATTAAGTGTCGACGATGAACTGGGGTATATAGTTCTCCACGGTGTTTTACATTTGCTGGGTTATGATCACGAAAAAAATAAAGTAGAAGAGGCACGAATGATGACATTGCAAGATGAGGTTTTTGAGTTAATTCGGAATCCAAAGGCTGCAAAAAAAATAAAATTAGAGGCACCGGCCAAAGCACCCGTTAAGAAAAAAGCGGCTCTAAAAGTCGTCTCCAAAGATAAAAAGGCAAAACTGCCTGTAAAACCTGCGAAAAAAGCACTAACGAAACCAAAACCTAAGAAAAAAGCCAAAAAAAAGTAGTTCCCAAGCGTTTGTTTTCGATCTAGGTGATCGGCGTTAGAATCATAATACTTTTGTCAGAAATAGAATCCTTAAGTACCTTATTACATTCTATTGTTGTAATTTGAGCAATTAATGAAAACGTAAGGATAATTTATAAATGTCCCTAGTGACAGAAGTCAGTGAAATAAAGAGAAAAATAATTGAACTCGAAAGCCTCGGAAAAGA
>JAYTTH010000512.1:0-3143 GCA_043745515.1 Pseudobdellovibrionaceae bacterium
GTCATAAATGGTTTAAAGCTTAAATGGTAGACCCCGCGCTCTAACTCCACTTTGCCGGCCTTCGTATTTAAAATTAATTTAATAAATGTACTTATCTCGCGAGCATCCGTTGGTGAACCATACTGGTCGTTTACAATTGAAATTTCTTCTCTTTCTGAAGCCAATCTTAGGATCGTCTTAGGAAAGTTTTTTCCCCAAGGAGCATAAACCCAAGACACACGGAAAATATAGTATTGGCCGCCGGCTTTTTCGACCAACTTTTCACCATCGAGCTTGGTTTGACCATAAAAATTGACGGGGTTTGTCTTATGACTTTCACTAATTGGAGTTGATCCTGATCCATCAAACACATAATCGGTAGAGAAATGAATAAACGGGACATTGCCTTTTGCACACCATTCCGCGATGGCCCCTACGGCCAGCGCATTAATTTGATGAGCCGCTTGACGCTCAGTTTCAGCCTTATCCACCATCGTGTAGGCCGCCGCATTGATTACGATTTTTGGCTTTTTTTCTTGAAGAATTCTAATCAAATTATCTGAATCCATAAAATTGGCTTCTTCACTTGAAAGAAACTCAGTCGTTCCCCCAACCAAATCAGACTTCAGCGCCTGGGCCACTTGTCCGTTTTTTCCAAATACTAAAATCATTGAAACCCTTTGGGTAAAATTTGTTTTTTTCTGCCGTATTTGAACTTCTTTTTTTCCTCCAATCAAATGAAAAATAAAGGATTTATGCAGTTTGGTTTATTGGTGGTTTTGTCGATAGGTTTATTCTTGATTTCACCCGGGCCATCAGCCATAGTACTGGGGATTCACACTGGGAGTTTGTATGCGCATAGTAGTCACTGGTGCCGCTGGTTTTATCGGCAGTGCGTTCGTTCGTGAAGCCGCTCAAGCTGGTCATGACATTGTTATTTTGGACGCTTTGACATACGCCGGCCACATGGAAAATGTCGATGATATTTTGAAGCCCGGGAAAATAGACTTTGTAAAATCTGATATTAAAAATTTTGATGATAGTTTAGCTTTGTTTCAAAAATACAATGTCGACTCTGTGGTTAATTTTGCGGCAGAAAGTCATGTGGATAATTCGATCTCGGGACCTCGAGCCTTTGTTGAAACCAACATCATCGGCACATTTTCATTGCTTGAAGCTAGTCGTTCGTTTTACAAAAAATTAGACGGCACTAAAAAAACTAATTTTCGTTATATTCAAGTATCGACCGATGAGGTGTATGGTTCATTGGGCGACTCAGGGAAATTCAACGAAGAACTTCCTTACAAACCAAACTCCCCTTATTCAGCTTCAAAGGCGGCATCTGATCATTTGGCTCGGGCCTGGTTTCACACGTATCAGTTACCAACTATAACTACCAACTGCTCTAATAACTATGGTCCTCGTCAGTTTCCAGAAAAGCTTATCCCAGTGATGATTACTAAATGTTTGTCCGGCGAGAAATTACCAGTTTATGGAAATGGTGGAAACATTCGCGATTGGATTCACGTAGAAGACCACAGCCGCGGCGTTTTATTGGCACTCTCCAAAGGTACCCCTGGGGAAACGTATTGCTTTGGCGGCAATTCAGAGCGCAATAATATGCAAGTAGTGACTACAATCTGCGCTATTTTGGATGAAGTTCGTCCGCGCGCTGATAAAAAGTCCTATAAAGAGCAAATCTCATTTGTTCAAGATCGTGCTGGTCATGACTGGCGCTATGCGATTGATGATTCAAAAGCTCAACGGGAACTTGGTTTTACAAGAAAATATAAACAATTCGAAGATGGCCTGAAGGCCACCGTTATTTGGTATCTGGACAATTTAGGCTGGGTCGACAAAGTTAAATCAAAACCTCAAAAGTAGCCTAAACAAATAATCTAAAATTAAAGGAGACATTATGAAGGGTATTATACTGGCTGGAGGCAGCGGAACGCGTTTGTGGCCAACAACTAAATCTGTTTCCAAACAACTTTTGCCCGTCTATGACAAGCCCACTATTTATTACCCTTTGTCAACTTTGATGTTGGCAGGTATTAAAGACATCTTAGTTATTTCAACTCCTCGCGATCTTCCATTGATTGAAGAGCTTCTTGGCGACGGGTCGCAAATTGGAATCAGTCTGAAATATAAAGTTCAGAACAAACCAGATGGCATCGCCCAAGCCTTCGTTTTAGGTGAGGAATTTCTAGCAGGATCACCAGCCTGCTTGATCCTGGGCGATAATTTGTTTTATGGTCACGACATAACAGTGCAGTTGGAAAAGGCGAAAAAGCTGGATATAGGCAGCGTTGTGTTTGCGTATCACGTTCATGATCCTGAACGATACGGTGTTGTGGATTTTGACAAGTCTGGAAAGGCACTCTCGATTGAGGAAAAACCAAAAACTCCGAAATCAAATTGGGCAGTGACTGGCCTTTATTTCTATGATTCCACCGTCACACAAAAAGTTAAAACATTAAAGCCATCTCCTAGAGGCGAGCTGGAAATTACAGATTTAAATAAACTTTATCTTCAAGAGGGCACACTTCAAGTTGAAAAATTTGGCAGAGGCGTTGCTTGGCTAGACACTGGTACGCACGAATCGCTATTAAGCAGTTCAATATTTGTTCAAACTATTGAAGATCGTCAAGGTTTGAAAATTGCTTGCCTGGAAGAGATTGCTTTGTTTAAAGGATTTATATCACAAGCACAATTTACAGAACTTGCAGAAAAATCACCCAACAGCGGATATGGAAACTATCTTCGGAAGATCGCTCGCAATCACGGTAATTGGTAGAGGCTTATAATGGAAGTAAAAGAGTTTCATATATCTGGTCTAAAATTAATCACGTTAAAATCGTTTAGTGATGATCGAGGTTTTTTTTGCGAACGATTTAAATTGGATCCATTCGCAGAATTGGGAATTAAAAACCTAGTACAAGATAACTTTTCGCGATCCACACCCAAAGTTTTGCGGGGACTCCACTATCAATGGGAGAAACCTCAAGGAAAGCTGGTGACTGTAACTCGCGGATCAATCTTTGATGTCGCCGTCGATATTAGAAAACAATCGCCTACGTACGGTCAGCACGTTAGTGTAACCTTGACCGACACAAAACCTGAATGGTTTTGGATTCCTCCGGGTTTTGCTCACGGGTTCTGCG
>JAYTTH010000513.1:0-3143 GCA_043745515.1 Pseudobdellovibrionaceae bacterium
TCTGATTAATCAAACTTTGCACAACGGGCGACTTCAAGTCGCCCGAATGACACACCTGCCGATTCAAATTATTAAACGATATTTTTTTCTGTAAAATCAAACTGGCTACCGCCAAAAAAACCGGAGTGACTTCGTTCCGAACGGAATTTACAACGCTCATTGGTTTTCCTTTGTCACCAGCTTCATACCCATTGGCGCACATTTCAGTTTGAAACGCTTTATCCAAAGTCCAACCATTGTACAGCATTCGATAAAGCCCTGCCAAAGCGCCCGTTCGATCTTCGCCGATCGAGCAATGAAAAAGGATTTTGTTTGTTTTGCTTTTTTCAACCTGGGCCAAATAATCCAGCGCCATTATGACTTGATCGCAGGAATCTTCGATAGGACCCATGTCTTTCCAGGCAAATGGAATATTGTAAATGTTTTGTCGTTGAATCCCGATTTTTAAAAGATCATTAATTTCTTGGGCAACTTCATTTTTCAATTCATTTTTAAAAATTAAAACATGGGTAAAACCTGCTTTAGCTAAAAATGGAGTGTCTTTTCCAGGGGCTGCACTTCGAAATATTTGCTCTGTCAGTTGGTGATAGTTTCTAATTTGACCAAAGGCCGAGGCCGAAACAAGCAGGATTAAGATAAAATTTTGAATGTGCACAAGTGCCTCCGGTTAAAGACGCACTATAATGCAAATTATTTAGTTTCAGAGTGTCGAGTTTTTACCCAGTAAAAAATTTACGGTGTATAGCATTCATTCAAACCGCTGGTTGAATTTACACGAACTCGCTGGGGCTGCGGGCATCCGTTCACGACTCTAACGATTTGGTTTTCCATTTGTGTTCCGCTTTTGTGATTAGAGCCGCCGCCATCGTATAACTCTAATCTGTAATCGCGTTCACGAATAGCCCCCGATTCCCACCAGCAAACAACGTATAAGGAGGATTGTGAAACTCCCCCATGGGCGATAATCAAATTAGTATCATCTGTACAATAGTAAGGGCTATTGTTTGAACTTCCCCCACCTATTCGTGCTGGGATTTCAAAAGTTTGTCCGTTGGCTTTATTAATCCAAACAACAGCGGCCGGTTTTACTGCAAATCGAATCGGGCCAATTGGAACATCTACTGAGGTTACAAATGCTTCTTTGCCGGCTGCATTTTCAGCGTGAAATTCAACTCGCATATATTTTGCATTCGCCGGCACCTTTTTATCATAAAGTTGAGTGCCGACTAAATTTACGGATTCTGAAGTATCAATTACTTGAGTCATTAGGTCATCACTCCAGGAGGTGACTTTGACTTGTGTGAAAGCGGCATTGGTTACGTCCCAGGTAATTGGGACATTCTGATTGGGCTGGGCATAGTACATGAAATTGGCAACTAATGGCTGCGCAAATGCCACATCAGGCGCGGTCGTAATACAGTTTACCGTAATTTTTGAATTTGCTTTTTCGCCATTTGAATTTTGAATTTGCAAAGTGAAATCAAACGAGGAAATAGTTTGGCCTTGATACGGTTTATAGCGACTGAAATAACATAAATTCTGAACTTCGGCACCAACGGCCGTATTTGAAATAGCCGTCGTACTTGCCAATGAAGGAACATTCGAATCCGCGATTAATTTTACTGTTGCTGCGTTCGATACCGCCCATGAAAATTTTAATTTTGATAATGAAATTGATACCGCTGGATTGGCAGGTTCAACCAATTGAAACGAAGTTATAACGGGAGTCCCAACCGCGCCAAGAGAGGTCGGCCACTCAAATTGGGAAATCCAATCTCCTACTTTGCTTACAAATGGAAAATTAACCGTTTTATGATGCTCTAAAGGGGGCATTGTTCCTAGGTTTAAGCGTTGAAATAATCGGCTGGATTCTGGATGACCGGACGTGATAAGCCCAGTTGACTTAGACGCTCGTATAACAAGATTTTCAGTTGCCAGCTCGACAGACGAAGACACATGCCTAAAATTGCCATTGCCTCCGCCTGTGCCGCCGTCGTGGCACATGGCACAGTTTCCTTGGATATAACCAATGACGGCTTTGTCCAAAGCACTTCCAGGAATTTCATCCATTTTCAAGGGAACCTGCGAAAGAAGTCCGCGCTCCACAGTCGTATTTAAATTAAAGGCTTTTGCTGAATCAGACAATTGCAAATAACTGAATCCTCGAACGACATCCGCAGCCGATCCGTGACAAGCAATACATCTTCCTGGGGTGCCAACTACATAACGATTTTTAAATCCAAAAGCTGCAAAATTTTTAAAATCAGAATCATTCTGTTCATTGAACGTGTCGCTAGTTGGTTTGCCATCGGAATCGTCTGCTAAATTTGCATACGCAGTAAATCGCCAATTGGAAAATCCATCGCCCTGACCCACTTTTTCAATTTGTCGAGTTTCAATCAATTTTCCATCTAACGAAAATTGCTTGTAAACTATAGTACCTTTTGGAAATTTCCAGTTATCCATATCAGCCGAATTAACTTGGGTGCCCGGCGGAAAGTATATCCATCGACGTTTGTTTGCCCCATCACTGTACAAAGGATATTGTGGTTCAAATTCTATAAAATTATCAAACCTAACACCGGAATTGAGCCTTGAAATATATTTGCCCAAACAGGTCTGGCTTAAAAGATTATTTGCTTGATCTGGAATTTTGCAGTCGCTGATTTTTGAGGAAGTTTCTGGATCTGCCGGAGCACCACCAAGGCTTGATGAATCTAGCTGAATTGGTGAAATGCTTGCTTTAAAACTACCCGCACAATTTTGAAATACGACTAGCAGAAGGATGGCCAAGCCCCCGAGTAGCCATTTTAGAGTCCCAATGGGTTTTGCAAAAGACATAGATAGTCCCCCTTCCCCTATTATAGTATCGTCTAGGCCGTCTAGAAACTAAAGGCGTAAGTACCCGCTGATGGCCATCACACAACTCGCCAAAAAATAAAATGTTATAGAATGAGACATCGTCTCAGAATCGGCCTTTTCAAAAACTATTGTACCTGGGATTGTTTAAAAAATAAGTAAACTTTTTACTTAGCACTTTCGATAATTGAAAGAATCCAATTTCGATTTGGCTCGATAGGCACAAAAAATCCACGATTTTCGCTGTTGGCACAACTAAATAGGAACCGTTTAGTCGATTGAAT
>JAYTTH010000514.1:0-11708 GCA_043745515.1 Pseudobdellovibrionaceae bacterium
GAAAGGCCAGGCTAGAGGCCAACAATAAACGTGAGTATAACTTCCTATTCATAAATCTTCCTTTTTTTTGGTGCTACAGAAGTTACATTCGAATCACACTCACGAGGTCTATCGGACCATTGATCGGGGGACTTTAGTAAGCCCCGTATTTTATCAGCAAATAACGAGTAACAATAAATTCTTGTTTTTTCAATCTAGTGGAATTTTGGTCAGATAGCATACGCAAAATTTTATTTGTTTTCTAGAAGCCTGATTTAGCTTTTTATTTTCAGTGACCAACAATAATTGTCCAAACAGTAAGGAATCTCGGAATGAGACAATCTATCTTTTGCCGATTCAATAATAGCGATAAAAGGCCGGAAAAAAGTATCATTTCGGGATTGTGTTTGGGAATGCGCTATGCAGATCCTATTTCTAAGATGAAAAATTTTATTTGGATGGCTATTTTATTTTTAGGTCTTCTGACTTCAGGCTCGCCCGGTGATTTAAAAATTTGGGTCGCTCAAATGAAAGTGCGTCCCGGTGATTTTAAGACAACAATGGAAGACTTAACAAAAGAATATTTGCGCGCTGTCGATGCCGGAGCTGATTTGTTTATCACGCCAGAAGGAATCATCCCTGGCTACCCATCTAATGATCTGTTATTTGAACATGATTACATTCAACGATCAGTTGATGCGGCCGCTGTGCTTCAAGAATTAACCAAGGGGCACAAAACCGCAATGGTCCTGGGGCACATTGGTTTGAACCCAAGCCGCACAGGTCGGCCTCTGCAAAATTTCTTGAGCGTATTTGAAAATGGTCAACTGATGTACCGGCAAGCCAAAGTGTTGCTGCCAACGTACGGGCCATTTAATGACCTACGGTATTTCGAGCCCGGGAAAATCAGTGATATGAAACCATTTCTATTTCGTGGAAAACGAATTAGTTTTGTAATTTGCGAAGACGGTTGGCACTACGACCGTGATTCCTATGGTCGACTGCCCTATAAACACAATACTATTTTAAGAACAAAAAAGAACAAACCGGATTTTGTAATTTCTTTGTCGGCAAGTCCATCCAACGCTGGAAAACAAGCATTGCGAGAAGACGTTCATAGATTTGTAAGCGAACTATTAGGTGTGCCGCTTTTGTGGATCAATCAATATGGAGCTGTGGACGGTTTGGAATTTGATGGCGCTACGATGTTGATTCCACCGGATCCTAAGCAACCTTTGCTGATGAAATTAGCCAGCTTTGAATCTGATTCTGCCTTGTTGACCCTGCCGAAAAATCCAGCAGACCCGATTCGAGTCCAAACAGCAAAGGCTAACAGAGTGGAATTTAAAAATGAAACTGAATTGGTTATGAAGGCGTTGGCCTTTGGCTTAGAGGAACACGTTCGCCAAACTGGCTTTGATTCTATTGTATTAGCACTAGACGGAAGCTTGAATTCCGCATGGGCATTGGTTAATGCAGTCCAAGCCATGGGCGCTGAAAAGGTGTTTGCGATTCTGCCGTCTTCTGAACGTGATGGCGATCAAAGCGCAGAGGACTCCCATAGGTTGTTAAAAAATTTAGGAATTCCGGAAAATAATAAACTTACGTTATCAGCGGATTATTTCTCGGCGATGAGTTCGTTTCCAGAAAAAGAAAATGAATTCGGGGCTCAGTTAGCAGCTAGGGATCCAAAGTGGGCGCAGTTTTTTAAATCCAAAAAGTTTAGAATCCAAACAATCAATAAAAGCCAACTCGCAACGGGTAACAGCTCGCTGTTGTCAGAACTAGCGGGGGACGTGGCACCAAATGCCGATTTACTGGAAACCGATATACGAAAATTAGCTGAGTATTTTAATAAAATAAACGGGCGTCTGGTAATTCCTGTTTCTTTTTTAAAAGAAGATTCAGTTCATCAAAAAATGATCGGGCATCCAACCATTAACACACTTCCTTCTTATCAACTTATTGATCCTCTTATTAAAGACATAGTCCGGGGACGAATGACTCCAGAAGCGTTAGCAAAAAAATACGCTGATTTGGACCCCAAAGTAGAGCCTCGATTGCGACCTGTTGTTGGATTGGTTTTGGAGCTATTCAATGTAAGTGAAAACAAACGGCAAATTTCGCAAGCGACTCTGATTCGAGTCACCAATTGGCCCCTGGGAAAAGAATTTGCAAAACCAATAATGGGAATTCGAAATGGCCACGTACCATCACTAAGCGAACTAATACTGTCCCGCCGTGCTGGCCAATCCTGCCAGCGATTCTATGGGCTCTAGATTCCTCATAGATAAATCAAAATAGATGGAACCTAAAAGTCCAATCGTAAATGAGCCATCCTAAAATTTTCTGAAACGGAAAGGCGAAATCAGTGTACTTTATTGAGGAAGGTCACTAGCTTTATCATCAGGGGGACCTGATGCCTTTGCTAACTATTTTACTTTTGGTTATTTTGGAAACGGTGCCTGTCAAAGCAGAACGATTTGATGATTTTTTAAAATCACTGGATACCAATCTTCCGATTAGTACCGGTTTTATGCAGTCGGTATTAAAATCGTATCAAACTAAATTGGCTAGACCCAGTTTGCTAGAAAAATGGGGAGTGATCAATACCGATGCTGCCGCTACTTACAACGGAATTTTAAATACGATTGTATTGAAAGAGGAATACACGTTAGAGAGTACTTCGCCTGCCGGAGGCAAAAATCGTCGAATCAAAACGCTGACTGAATTGAAAGCTATCGAGCCCGTTGTTTGGTCGGTGCGGGCGCAAACTATTTTCCACGAATTGTCGCATGCTGAATTTGGTTGGCTTCCTCGATCACAGGATTCAGACGATAAAAGTTTACTGCATTTTTTCAATCATGATTTTGAAAATTATTTAAAACTACATCAAACGCAATTTAGCCGAATGGATCGGGTAATAGCACGGTCAGAAATGTTTGCTTATTTTCGTGGCGATATTTTGATGTTGTTGATCGAGGCTGTTGAGGCTGTCCTTGTTGAAAACGGCTATTTTGGCAGTTCTAAGCAATGCAAAAATACCAAATTTGTTATCGCCACCTTGCAGGCATTACCCCGCGAGCAGTGGTTCGACTTTGTGTTGATGGGCCGAAATGACGATTATACTAAAATGCAACTACCTTCGATTTACGTGAAGGGCAAAGATGGGCAGGTAGATCCAAAAGATCCTTTAGCGGCCGCTTTACAGCGCGTTTTGTGGGCCCAGCTTGCCAAACATTTTATGCCGGCCCGAACAAAAGCAGAACTGGTTCAATGGATGAATACTAGTCCTGAGCTTCGTCGGCTTATTGGCTCGTGCCGATCGGCGCTGCTTTCGACAACTCCGTAATTGTTAGGATCATTTATTGTGCGCAAGCAAAAAAATCAGATTTTTATTCTGGCTTTAAGAACTATATGCGTATAATTTCTGATCTAAAGAATTTCTGTGTGGAGATATTATGCGATTAGTTCGAACAGTATGTGTTCTATTATTTTCTTTCCTTTTTTTATTAAGTTCAGTAAGTTGCTCGACATTAGCAGCGGCCCAGACTCCGTCTGAAGACGATATTAATGGCGAATCCGCTAAGGCCTACCTTGAAGTTAAATCCAAATCAAAGATTTCAGGTCGAGGTGATTGGAACGATATGGTCCAGCGCGTATCTCGCCGAATTGCAGTTGCTTCGGGTGAAAATTTTCAATGGGAAGCTGTCTTAATTGATAATCCAGAACCGAATGCCTGGTGCATGCCGGGTGGGAAAATTGCCGTGTACACCGGAATTATGCCGATACTAAAAACCGAAGGGGCATTGGCTGCCGTATTGGGCCATGAAGTGGCGCACGCAACTAGGCGCCATGGACAAAAAGGATATGCTCGCGCTATTGAAGAGCAGCAAACGGGTGCTTTGATTGGCGTCGCTGCTCAAGTGGGCGGACAAGTATTGTGTCAGACCGACAACTGTCGATTACTTGCCGGTCTTGGCGGTGCGGCGGCCGGTGTAGCGCTTACTTTCTTCAATAGAAAATTCTCACGAGCTGATGAAAGTGAAGCCGATGAATTTGGCCAGACCTACATGGCCAAGGCGGGCTACGATCCAGCTGAATCAATCGTTCTGTGGGAACGAATGGGCGCAGCAAACAAAGGTTCGGCACCGCCAGAATGGATGTCTACCCATCCATCGGATAGCAATCGTAAGTCCCAACTATCCAAATGGTTGCCGCATGCCCAGCAGGCCTATCAACAATCTCCGCAAAAATATGGGCGGGGCGCCGACATTAGATAGAGGATTTGAAGACTGGAAGTTTTAGAACCAGTCTTCGAATATTTGAATCATTGGCAATAAAAATAGAATTAATTGCTGACCAATAGATTCTGCGCGATTCAAATCAAATTTACCTTTTGTATCTCCGGTTCCGGAAAGTTCAACGCCTTGTCGTGCTCGTTGTTCGATCCTATCTTCTAATTGAATGCAAAAAGCCGAGTCACTTATAATAAGTGCCATTTCTGAGTTCATGCGTTTTTGAGATCTTGGGTCAAAATTCGCAGATCCGATCACACAGATTCGATCATCCACTACAAGCGATTTTGCGTGGGTACTAAAAATGGAACCCTTCGTCAGCTCGGGGAAAGGGATTTCAATATCAACAGGCACGCCGCCGGTAGCCAAATACACATCGGCCCCAAGGGCTGCTAATATCGTTGTATGATCTAACGTCATCGAATTAACTAGAAACTCCTTTTGAGCTGCCTTTCTAGAGTTTGTGAAGATGTTAAGTTTTTTTCCGGCCCGCAAATATTTTAGAAATATTTCCCAGCCTTTCATATCAGGAATTATATATCCATTTTCTATAGTCATTTTTACTTCGGCTTTTTCCATTATATCAAGGATGGCTGGGCCAGTGACTGTCGCGGTTGGATTGTCCCAATCAGGACCGTCTGAAACAAATCGAATATCTGAAACTTGAAACCAAGGCTGTTTTTCAAGAGCTCGGTGGCCCGCAGCGTGGACTGTCTCAAGCATTTTATTTTCAATATTTTGCAGATCATCTGAAATGAAAACCTTGGCTAAATTTTTTTTACTCTTATAAGCGGCAACGGAATTGTTGTATTTGTAAATGTCGGTGGCACTATCGCCAGCCGTTGGGAAACTTTGATTTGAACTTGATCTATTGGGTTCGCTGCGAAAGTATTCCATGTTAGGGTATTCAATTGGTATGGGAATTTCAGATTTAGGCGATTGCCAGAAATCCTCAAAAGAGCCAGCCATGGTAGTTACAATCGGACCTCGAATCAAAATATCTCGATCATAAAAATTGAATAGTCGCGAAAAAGTGAAATATTCATCCGAAAGATTGCGCCCTCCGATGATGGCTTCACGCTCAGAAACCATCATTTTGCGATGATTGCGTGTGTTGAGATTTGGGAACCCTGCCAAGTTATATAGTTTAAATTCAATTCCATTTTGGCTAAGCTCCATCCAATCCAGGTAATCAAACAACTTATGATTTGGCGTTGCGTCGACCAAAATTCGAACTCGAAGCTTGGGGTTCTCTCTTTTTTTTACAACTAGTTCGTGCATAAAAAGTCGACTGCTATAGCCCCTTTCAAAGATAAAGGTTTCAACATCAATGTAGTCTTTGGCATTTTGAATAAGCTCAAGTCTGGCTTCCAGACCTGCAATACCATCTTCGAGCAGGCGAACCGAATGAATTTCTTTAGAATCTACGTCTATTTTTGCCGATGCCTTAGACCAAGAGTTTGTACAAAACAATGACATCCAGATCGATAGTGTCAAAATTGTAAACATAAGCTGAGATTCTTCTTTAGGTGTTTTGAAGTACGTAGTAATTTGCATTGAGTTTCAACCTGTGCCTCTCTTAATGCAACACAAGGGCCAAAAATAAGTGGTCAGTCGCCTACAATCCAAAGTGGTCAAGCACGCGATTAACAAGGAAAAGGTCATCTCCGAAATCCAAGGGATCTTCGGGTAAATAAAGTGGATTATCTAATGATATAGAATGCATTTTTTTAAGTTTGGTTCGAGCGTGTTTCCAATAGCGCTCTTGCCATTGCGGATTTGTAACCCGAGTGAACAATTCACTCAGCTGCAGACTGCGCGTGGTTGCCGCTTGATTCATTTTTTTCTGACCGGGAAAAATATAATTGAGTGACGGATAAATATCTTCCGGGTTCATGGTTTCAAGCAAAAAATAAGTAGCAACAAATAAAGCAATTAAATAATCTCGATTGGACTTCGTTCTTTGCTTTGCCCAGGCATGCCGTGTTCCCGACCGATAGATGATGCGCATATTTTCAAGTAAAACTGAATTTTTAAGTCCGAGTTCATCACCTAAAGCAAGGTCAAGTATCACGACTAAACTTTCAGCAAAATTTAAATAGCGACTGAGGTCACGTTGTTCACTCGGGGCCGGTGGTAAAAGCCGCCAGATCACGCGATGATTTTGCTCATGGAATACTGATATTTCACTAAAGCGAAACAAAGCTTCCATTTCAAGCTTTGGGTCGGACACATCATGGGAGTTCTGGCAAAACCAGTTAAACTCAGAGGCCGATGGTGAATAGTCGATACTGTCTTCAAACAGATCCTGTGTGCTGAGTGAACGCATTGTCGAGCAAATTCTGGGGTAAAACCGTCCACCTAATTCTAAATAGAATATTCGACTTTTTAAATAAAGCGGACTCAGCGTCAGCAATTGTGAATCAAAGGGGTATTCAAAAAGAACCCATTTTTTAATTTTATTTGACGTCGGTAAACTTGATAACGTCTTCGCATCTTTTAGAAAATATTTAACTTCAGAATTGGTGCTCATGGATTTGACATAAGGTACAACGGCAAACCTATTTTTTAAACAGAAATTTATAGTACTTGGACTCATTAATTTCCGGTGTCATCGGATTATTTGAACTATCGACAATATTGTTAGGAGTTCTTACTTCTTTGTCGTCATAATCAACGCCATATCTAAGTAAAATGTTTTTCTCTTCTCCACTGGATTCGCAATAATAGGGGACGAAAAAACTTTTTACCTTTGATTTTTTGGGAAAAAAAACAGACAGCATGTTGCAGTTAGCGATGACTACCGTTGTGCAGTTTTCGAAAACAAAATTTGCTTTCTGATTACCATTGATCCATTTGATCCAACCGCGAACTCCCAGCGAATTCATATATTTGATGCCTGCCAAGTCGATTTCTATAGTTTCCTTTGAAGAACTATTGATATCAGGAAAGGTTGTGTTTTCATCAATATAGCCACTCATTTCTAGTTTCAGTGAATCTTTGGCCTCGTGGGACTTGGCGCTAAATTTTACGGCATTCATTCATACTTCCTTTACCACTACAAAAACACATGTATATTTTTAGGCATTTTATCGCGTTCTAGTCGGCTCATCTTTCTTGCAAGCGAAAAGCAAACCACAGTTTCTTGATTTTTACTAACGCCCAAGTAAAGACTTGCGCAGGATTTGTACATTAAAAAAGCACCAATACCAGCTCCACCAAAATTAAACCTAATGACGTCCGATAAATCGTCTGTAAAACAACGGCGAATACTTCCTAAAAAAAGTTCTTTATCCAATACTCCATAATAATCTTTGCAGCCAATGACAATCCGCTGAGAATCCGCTCCGGCAAAAATCTCTAGCGGCTTTATTGCTTCGCTACTTTTATGGGTGCCATATTCTTTTTCATTTAAAATAAAACCGGCTGCGATTTTCGGCGCTGAAATAGCAGCATTGGTAAATAATTCATCCATCACATTCATGGCATCGCCAAGTATCGAAGGATTCACTCTCAAATTTATTAGGCACTTTTCAAAGCTATTTAATAAATCAAATTTTTGATAAACTTCAGTCGCCCCTTGGTTAAAGACACGTAGAGAGTTTTCAGTTTCGGCTGTTTGTGCCGTTTCACCCATAATTGTAGAAATTGGGAATTTCATAAAGTTAGAATCATTCAATTTAGAATTTTGGTAAGAGTTAAAATCACTTTGCGAACACAAATTTGATCTTTGAATTAAGTGATTAAATTTGCCATCAATGCAAAGGTCCAGAGCCATTTCGCATGCTATTTGATCAGAAAATAAAATATCAACAATGCCTTCAAGACCGGCTACATTTTCAGGTGAGATAAATGGAATGCTCGCAGAAGTTGTGTTCTCAGACATAGGCTAAGTACATCCTATTTTTAGGATTTTGAATAGTACTTCTAGTGCCAAACTAGACAGGTATTTTCAAATTGGTGGACCCAACCAGACCACAACCATATAGTTATCCACATACAAAATCAGTACTTATCCATATTGAAATCACTAGGTTTTTTCAAATTCCTGTATAATTTTCGTTCATTTCGTCTATTGCGTTTAAACGATACTACGACCCTTCGAGTATGGTGGGGATGTTTCCAAATGTTTCCAATTGGCCTTTTTCATAACATTTCAAATTTTATAAATAAAAAAACTACAGCACGTAACGGGGGTTACTTTGGCAAAACGTTTTACAGACACTGACAAGTGGAAAAGGGAATGGTTCTATGACCTTGATCCCAAGGCAAAACTTGTTTGGATATTTTTATTAGACCAATGCGATCATTGCGGAATTTGGCCAAGAAACTTTAAAATTTTATCAGATTTAGTCGCATTTCGAGTTGATGAACAAATGTTTAGTGACTGGTTTAAGTCCAAAATCATTTTATTTGATTCTGACAAATATTTCATCCCGTCGTTTTTTGAGTTCCAATACGGAAATAGTAAAGAAGGATTCAAGGCAAAGCTGTCGGCTCTTAATATTCTCGTCAAACTCAATCTAATGAATCCTGACGGTAGTGTTCGGAACACTAAGGAACACTTCGATACACTACCGAACACTTCGGAACAGTCCATGGACTGTCCAAGTATAGGTATAGGTATAGGTATAGGTATAGGTATTCCTAAAGGGGGGAGTGGGGGGAAAAAAGAATTGCCCGAACTTGCTAACCTTTGGAATCAACATTGCGGATCTTTATCGAAGGTCATTGGAACTAACAAATCCAGGAATAAAAAAATCAGTGAACGACTTAACGAGGCCCCACTAGAATCATGGGTGCCCGTAATCGAACGTATAGCCGCCTCAGCGTTTTGTAATGGCTCGAATGGGTGGAAAGCCGACTTTGATTTTTTAATTCAACCAGAGACCAGGTTGAAGGTTTTAGAGGGCAAGTACGACGATCGTGTTCCCAAAAACAAAAACCAAATAAACCAAGGTTATCAACATGACCAGTCAGAAGATGAAACAAGAAAGGCTCTAGGATTATGAGTAATGACCTTGAAAAAGCAAACATTATGGAAATTCTGTTTAAAAAACAGCCTGAATCTGAACTTGCGGAGCAAATTCTTAAAATTAAAAACGAACGTGCCGAAAAAGAACGCGAAGAATACAAAGAACGATGCTGGGAAAACTATGAAAATTTTTATTCTTTGAACAAGTGCCTGCCATTAAACGCCGAGCGTATTAATTTAGAAAGCATAGCAGACGAAAATAAAGAACTTTTTAAAATGGTCAAAAACTGGAACCGATCAGAATCATATGGATTTTGTATTTGTGGACCAGTTGGCACAGGAAAGACTTTTGCATTAACGGCGATTTTAAATCATGTCGCTTTAGGTTTGGTCGAGGACGGTTACGCGGTCAGGGGAAGTATTTATTGGAATACAGCTTCGATGTTACTTGAGGAATTAAAAGATTCTTACAACAAAGACGAATCATCTCTTGAAAAAATAATTAAAATACAAAGCTATCCTTATTTGTTTATCGATGATTTTGGTGCGCATAAATTTAGCGATTTTTCGATTGAGAAGTTAATATCGATACTTGACTACAGAGTTAATAATTTCTTGCCTACATTTTTTTCAACTAACTGCAAAATTGATCAGATGAAATCCATATTTGGAGAACGTATTTTTTCAAGAATAATTGCAACGTCCGTAATGGTTGAAATCACAGGAAAAGATCGGCGAATAGATGTTCACTTAGAAAGACTTAAGAAATTACGAGAAGGAAAAAATATATGAGCCAAATGAAAGCAATTCAAATAGTAGAAACACTGACTGAAATTGGCAAATCCAAATCTGGTTGGCAAGCACGTCTTACTGTTACGCACAAGCCTACTGGTATCAACGAAGTATTTCTTTCGCCTCTCTTCGAAACCGAATCTCAGGCGCGATCATCATTAATCGAAGTAACAGCAATTACCAACAAATGGATTAGGTCTATGGGACTAAAAACCAAAGAAGACATTTTTAACTAAAAGAAAACGAAAAAAAGGGGACATAAATGGACATACTATTACACCGCACAGATAAATACATTGAATCTGAAAGACCAAATTTTCACGAAGACGAAATTAGGGCTGTCAGACAAGCTTTAAAAGAAAAAGATCAAGTGATTGAAAGCCTACGCAAGGAAAATGCGCACCTAAGGCATAGTCTTTATAGGAAATCACGATTCGAATTTATTGAGATTGATCGAACCTCAACGCAGCCATGGGGTCGATAATGTCTATGCAAATAAATTATGAACTAGCAAAGCAAAGAGAATTTATCAGGAAAATTAGAAAATCTAGAGATTTGCCCCAAAGCCAATTTGCAAAACTATTGGGAGTTGCCAAGGGGTACATTTCAAAGATTGAAGTCGTTCCAATGGAGAGACCGCCCGATACTTTTTTTGAAAAAGCCAGGCGTTTTATGACAGCCGAAGAAAAAGCCATCGCTCTAGATTTAATGATCAGATATTATCAAGAGCTTTTGAAATGACTCGCACTAAATTTGAATTTATCGAAATGATGTTTCCAGAAGTGAAAGACATAGATCCCTATACTGATCGGATGTTCATACACAGGGTCATGCAAGCTTTGATCAAAAATAACTACGCTAAGCAATGGTCCGAAGGGTTAGAGGTATCCACCTTAAATGCGATATTGAGAATTCAGGGGACTTATCAGAATAGGCGAGTTGATACCAGGCAAAGGCTTACAGAATAATATTTAGAAAATGGAATTAACATGACCGAAGCAAAAGCAAACGCCATCGCGATGACAATATTCATAATGATAATTATATTCGCGTTTATCACGGCCCCTGTGTGGGTGGTGTGGTATTGGTTTGAAATGAAGGGGAAAAGATGAAAACAGGCATATACTACAATCCAAAGACGTTAAAAATGGTTGAGATTAAAAAACATCTTTGGCATAAACAATACTACACCATTATTACAAAAATTGTTCACTATTGTCTCCTAGAAAACCTAAATAAAAACTATAGCCATTACAAATATCTAGGCGAGGTTTAAATGAGCAACGAATCAAGGCCACGCGAGCCAACACTTGAAGACATACAATGCATATGTTTATTAATAAAAAAGCTAACGGACGATGAGGCCAGTCACGTTCTTTATATGCTATGTGAATGGTCTTATGCGTCTGGGTATGCCAAAGGAATGATTGGAATGAGAGAGCTGATTAATAAAAACAACAACAAAACAGGAGAATAAAAATGGACATAGATAATTTAACAATAAAAGAAGTGAAGCATTTGCAATCGCTTTTAAAAGGCGGCGAAAACGCTCATCCTTACAAAGTCGGAAAGAATTATTTTATTCGAACGGTGACGCATTATTTAACTGGTAAGCTAATAAAAGTTACGTCCAAAGAATTAGTTTTAGAGGATGCGGCATGGAT
>JAYTTH010000515.1:0-3138 GCA_043745515.1 Pseudobdellovibrionaceae bacterium
AAAATCTGGGTTGCCATCAACTGCCATTTTCGATCATGCATCATTTTGGCAAGTTTTCGCAAATAGTCAGCGCGGACCAGCGGCGTTGTTTTTTTCCAAGTTTGAAAAGCCTTGTGTGATTCCTGAATAGCCGTTTCTGCCATTTCTTGAGTCGTTAAACCTATTTTAGCCAGCACTTGATTAGACATGGACGGGTTTTCACGATCCATAAATTCCAAGGTTGTAACGGGCTTAAAATTAATTTCAGGTAATATTGTTTTTATCGTTTCAACTTTAAATGTTTTTAAAGCGTCTAAAATTAGGCTGCGATTACTTTCAACCGCGAAATCAGAAAGCGGTTCATTTATAAAATTTCGTTTCACCGCGGGTGTTGCTGCCTTTTGAGTCACAGGCGTCGCCGTTTGCCCAATGACTTTGGATCTAGGATCCGCTAACAATTCATCTGCACTTTTATTTTCAGCAAACTTTCCGCGCAGCCAGGATTCATTCGACGTATTTTCAAGCAGCCGGCGAACAAGATACGCCATACCTGGAATTAACTCACCAACGGGTGAATACTCTCTGACTCGGTAGCCCATTTCAGAAAATGTTTTTTTTATTGGCTCGGCCATTCCAAATAACATTTGAATTTCAAAACCGTTTTTAGGAACATTTCGCTTTTGGGCCATATGCAATATGGCAGACAACGTGCGCACATTATGAGATGCGTAGGCCCCTTTAATGTGAGGGTAGTTGTCCATCAAAATCTGGGCGGCTTGTTCATAATTGGCGTCGCTTTCTGCTTTGATGGTATAAACGGGAACAGGCCAGTTTTTTTGTTCAGAATCAATAGTTTCGTAATCCCAATAAGCGCCTTTTACCAATCGAACAGTAAACGGAGTTTTTCGCATTTTTGCAAATTCGCAAAGATCTTTGATATCGTCGCACGAATCTTTTAAATACGCTTGGATCACGCAGCCGAAAAAGCGATAATCTTTGAATTCATTTTCAACAATGATTTCTTTGAAAACTTCCAGAGTCAGATGCTTTACAGAATACTGTTCCATATCTAAATTTAGAAAAATAGAGCGCTCGATTGCTTTTCTAAATAAAGGTCTTAGGCGATCTTTTAAAATAGATTTTGTTTCCGTCCAAGCGCGGTCATTGATTTGGGAATACAAGGCAGATAATTTTACAGATACATTTACTTTTGGCAGCTCCCCATCGGCGTCAGTATCAAGTAAGGCATTGGTTTCCCATTTTTCGGCATCCTTAGCCAAACCGTCCATTAATTCTTGGTATTTAATTAAATATTCAGAAGCCTCTTTTTCTGACAAAGTGGCTTCACCTAAAATATCTACTGTAAATGTCATATTGTTTTTACGCATTTTTTTCAGCACCGGAAGTGCTTCATTTGGATTTTCGCCGGTGATAAACATTTTCGCCATTTGAGTCACATTTTTCTTAATGGCACCAGCCATCAAACCGGGAGCTAAACTGCCCAGACCCAAGCCGACGTTGAAAACACTAGGCAGTTCACTACCGCCTTCGGTGAAGTACTCTTTCAAATGTTGAGCGACTTCGCCGCTTGAATTTAACGATGGCAGCACATCCACAAAACGAAACATGTTGGTTTTAAATGTTTCATTTTTCATACTCCAGTCCATAATGCTGCCATACCAAAAGTCTTTGGAAAACAACGATATTTTAGAGTTTGATTCCATTTTTTTTAAAATTTCACTGCCGATTTCTACGATACGTTTTTGGTCCGCGGAGTCCATATTCGCCGAATTCATAGAAGTTCCTTTGTAAAGCCAAGGGCAGGTTAAGCGCTCTAGATATTGTCAGGAAGATTTACTCTATTTTCAGAGTCCACTCAATAAGGATTTGCTGTTTGGCGTTTTTTAGAAGGGATTTCAAAATATCCCCGGGATGCAATGGACCCACACCAGAGGGCGTTCCTGAAAGCAAAATGTCATTTTCAGCGACTTGAAAATGAATTTTCAAAAAAGAAACCAATTCGGGCCATTTAAAAACCATTTGGCTTAAATCGGCTGTTTGTTTTTTCTGCCCATTGATTTGCAATTCAAATGAATAATTTTCATTCGGATCAAAACGTATCCAAGGGGACAATGGGCAAGAATTTTTAAACGATTTAGCCAGGGTCCATGGCTCGCCTTTATTTTTAAGTTCATTCTGTCGCTGACGATCAGTCAAATCAACAGCCAGACCAACATGGGATAGTCCCAAATTCGTATCAAAAAGAAATGCAATTTCTAGTTCGTAGTGAAGGGACGCCACATGTTTAGGATAGGGCACTGAGGGCTGTCGAGTGACAGTAGAATCTGATTTTAAAAAGAACAAAGGCTGATCGGGTACAGTATTGCCCAGCTCTTTAGCATGCTCAGTGTAATTTCGGCCGACACACCAAATACTCATAGGCGTCCAAATTCCAGTAAATTCCACCGATCTGTTTTTGAGTAATACATATATTGGCCGCTGGGCCAGATCGAGTATTTAGGTGGGCTAAGATCGGTGGTGCAGTCAATAACGGTTATGAATTCTTCAACCCAATCCTGATGAGTACAAGCATAAACCGTTGGCGGTTTGGCAGGGTTATCGGGAATTTCTAATTGAAAACCGACCAAAAATTCTTGCACGCGTAATCGAAAAACTTTCTCGGTTTCTAAAGGACCACGCAAATCAAGCAACAGATTGGGCGTTATTTTAATGCGAGTTTGTTCACTTAAAAAGGACAGAGTTTCACGAGTTCTTTTTTTTGGCGAACAAATCAAATGCGTAGGCGGTGGCAATTTTTTATTCTGAACTAGCAGAGCCAACTGCCGTGCTTGATTAAACCCTGGCGCCGACAAAGAGGAATCGGAAGAAAAATCAGAACTCTTTTCAGCATGTCTAAATAAAATAAAGTTCAATGCGACCTCACCATAAACCGATGTTGATTTTATTTATTTTAGGGGCAGGGAATCCTGGTTTCAATCGAAATTTTCTATGGACAGAAAATTAAAAAAATGTTTGACTGAGGCTTCATGGAAAGAGTCCACCGCTTCGTATCCAACGACTTTACAGTTCGTGCCGCATCCGTAAACGCCACCGAGGTTGTTAAGGAAATGCAACGAATTCAAAACACCAATCCACTAC
>JAYTTH010000516.1:0-11669 GCA_043745515.1 Pseudobdellovibrionaceae bacterium
CGGAACGACTCCGGCGATTATTGTTTTGTCGCTCTATGCGTTGTTACCTATTTTTATAAGCAGTTTGTATGGATTTAAATCTATACCAGAAAATATTCATCTAACGACCTTTACGCTGAAATTGAGTCCCATTTTTAAATTTTACAAAATTGAACTTCCCATTGCTTTGCCGGGGGTTCTTGCGGGTTTGCAAACGGCTGTTGTTACAACGGTGGCAACGGCTACACTGGCCGCATTAATAGGATCCGGTGGTTACGGAAAAAAAATTATTGCAGGATTAGCCGTAAATGATATGTCGGTAATGCTTTCGGGCGCCATACCCTCGGCAGGTATGGCTTTGGTGTTTCAAGTTCTTTTTCACTACCTGAATAAATTGTCTTCAAACAATAGATAGAATTTTCAAAAATAGTAATTTACTGCATGATCCCGGCAAAAGATGCCACGTTTCCAGCAGTATCAGCTACCCCAATCTGAAACGCGCCATGTGCCGAAGACGGCACAAGGAGCCTCATTAAAAACAATCCTTGCCCATATTGGCCGCTAGTGGAAAGTACGCGGCCATTTGATGTTCTTAAACGTGAAACAAAAACTTGCCGAATATCAGGCCATTTATTGTCTGGCCCAAGTAAAACCTGCCTAAAATCCCAAGCGAATAATTCTCCGGTTTTAAATTGAAGTCCAACATATGGTGGAGTTTGCACATAAGCATTATTATCGCGAGTTTCCGTTGTCGCTACTATAATTTGAGTTAAAGGTGCTACTGTGGCGCCTGAAGTAAGCTCGACTACTGCACCGTCAGCGCGTATTCCATATACTCCCATTATTTTGGGGGCCATATGGTCCGGAGGCGAAACGGTGTGAGCTTCGGGATTCAATAGGACACCATCTTGCCGATAAATATTGTAGTGAATGTGATCATAACCACTGCTCCAAGGAATCACGTGCCCTAACTGGGTTCCCGATGTGATAACAACTGATCCCTTATTCAAAGCTTGAATAGTCTCTACCGGTAAATTCATCGAGTTTACATGATGAAGTTCAAATCGATACCCATCAGCGGTCACAAGTGCCAATTCAAAGTAGGGATCATCATGTGTTTTTCCATTCCAAGGAATCCACTGCTTGGTTTCAGAGCCATCAGGATTGCCGGTGTAACTATAATAACCACCTTCAAGGACTCCGGTGATGGGTGCCACAACCAAAGCACCCCGCTGAGTTCGTAAATCACAACCTTTATGATAGTATGGACCCGATCCATAATCTTGGTAGTTTACGTAATTCTGAGCAATGTTATGGGCCGCATCCGCAAAGGCCACTGGCCAAGATAAATTATTAGGTAAATCAGATCGCACCCGGACATTGCCTTGAAAATGTGGAAATGAATTAAAAGGGCGGTAACCCATTTTATATAATACCGCTGCCGGTAAAACGCGTTCATCTGCAACCGCTTGGCTTGAAATAAAATTAAGTGTTAAAAAAGCAAGTACTAGGTATTTTAATGCAGCTTTCATTAGGCCTCCAATTATAAAAAATTCCGTTTGAAGTTATAGGTCTTGAGAGCGCAAATCTCGTTTGGGTTTTAATTTCAAATTTCCATTTTGACGCAAAGTCGGACAATTTAACCCAGCTTTGGCAATCTGTTCATGCAATTTACTAGTAATTTTTTTTTCAGGCAGATCGGTCGATGTAAACCATTCTTGCTGGCTAATTCCGGGTCTATCAACGGCAATTCCCGCTTCGGCAAATTCTTTAATTTCACCGCCAACATTTATGATTGTTTGCACGCCAGCTAAAAGTTTACATTCAAAAGGCAGTGTTTTATTTTGATGAATGGCCTCATATCCCTGAACTGCTTTGGCAACCACGTCATGTTCAAGTCCGCCGCCCATAATAAAAAACTGCTGAGTCGTACTGACTTGGACCGCGCATTCTGGCTGAGCACAGCCATTTGGCGGAAATACATAGCCCACAATTCCTTGAGCCGAAATAAAAATATATCGTGAATATTTAGTGTGAATTTGGCTATCAACAAATGCTGCAATTTGATTGGCTGAGGCCGACTGCTGCATCAACTCGAAAACTTTTTTATCCATCGCTGGGGAAACGTTTGCTACGCTGCCACTCCAGCCAGTGAAACCAATTCCTTTGACACCATTCATTGCGTGGGGGTTATAGCTTACAACAGGGCCACTGGAAATCGCGGCTATCCCAACAGAATGAGTCGAAGGATCCGAAGCTACCAAATAAATGGTTGCGCTAGCTGGCTCAGATTTAAAAAGTGCTAATGCGATGATTGAAATAAAAAATGTCTTCATACCTATCCTTACCTTTGTGTCGATAGAGAATAGGTATGTTGCTGCCTAAATTATGTCAAGAATGGCCATCTTTAACTAATGCGTCTTTTTACCGCTGCTAATCATTCGATTGCCAACATTGGCGATCATCCATTTTCGTCCACGCTCAATATAGCTGAACACGGCTGGAATTAAAATCAAAGTTAAAAGCGTTGAAATCAGAACTCCCCCGACGACCGCAATGCCAAGCGATTTTCGTTGTGACGAAGCTTCATTCAAACCAATTGCAACCGGCATCATACCCGCTATCAAGGCCAAGCTTGTCATCAATATGGGACGCAAGCGAGTTTTACAACCGGTAACTATTGCATCATTTAACGTCATGCCTTCAGCCAACTTTTGATTGATATAGTCCACTAGGATAATCGAGTTCTTGGTCGCAAGCCCCATCAGCATCACACACCCGATCATGGAAAATAGATCCAGGGTCGATTGCATTACAAATAATCCAAAGAACCCACCAAAAACTGCAAATGGAATAACCAACATAATCACAAATGGAGTCACTACGGATTCATACAAGGAAGCCAAAACTAGAAATATAAATATGATCGCAAAAATCCCAGCCGTTACAATGCTCTTGCCCATCTCTTGAAAGTTTTCTGCTTGTCCCACAAATCGATAGGTTACGCCTTCAGGAAGTTTTACTTGCCCAGATGAAAACATTTTATTGATTTCATCAATCGCGCCGCCCATACCAGGGCCCTTGGGCGCAACGTCGGCCTCGATACTGACATATCGTGCCCGATTTTCACGATTGATCGTCGCAAATCCGATTTCTTTAGTGTAATCAGCAAAGTCCTTTACAAAAACTGGACGAAAATTCAAATTTGGAACCGTTGTCTTTGAAAAATATTTTTCTAAGTCACGCTGATCGTCCTGCAGTCGAACTCGGACATCATACTCCAGGCCTTTTTCTCGAAACTTAGAAGCATTTAATCCTTCAACTTGGGCTCGTAATTCTGTCCCCACTTGAATCGGAGTCACTCCGTAAATTTGGGCCTTTTCTTTGTTCACACGAATTTGAAATTCGGGCAATCCTGGCTTGTCTGTGATTTCGGGATCAATCAGTGCAGGATGTATTTTTAATTTTTCAAACAAGGCCTGACCGACCGCCCGAATTTGGGTCAAATCATTGCCGATAATATTGACTACAAATGGGCGCTGTCCAGAACCCACAAAATCGACGTCTTTAACTTTAGGCTTCGCGTATCCATACTTTTTCATAAGTTCACGAATTTCTGCCTTTACCGCTGTCGTTGTTTTTGAACGCTTTTCAAAAGGTGTGAGCTTTACATAAATAGATCCCACATAGGAACGCCCATTCACGTCGCCAGCTGTAGTTAGCGTCGTTGCAACCACTGGGATTTTTCTAAGCTCGACGTCAACGGTGGTGATCAATTCGTTTAACTTGTTTAATGTAGTCCCCGGCTCAAGTTCTAAGGCTACTTCAAATTCTCCTGAATCATTAACAGGAATAAACGTTTTAGGAATGTATTTTACAGTCATTGCCAGTCCAACAATAAGAATCAGCATCGCAACAAGCGTTACCAATGGTCGACGTAGTATTCCTTTTACGAATTTTTCATAGCTATTTTCTAATCGATTTTGCAGGCGATCGAACAATATCAAAACAGATCGGACCGGGCTTGTTGCAGACAAAGGCTTTCCCGTAAGGGGTTCGTGGGTGCCACCAAAATAAGCTGATAACATCGGGGCATTCGATAAGGCATCAAAAAGACTTATGATCATTACAAAACAGACTCCGAGTCCAAACGATTTGAAAAACTGCCCGATTACACCTGATAAAAACGCAATCGGCGCAAAAACCGCCAAAACTGCTAAGGTCACGGCCAAAACGGCAACACCTACTTCGGCTGTCCCGTCAAGAGCGGCTTGTACGGCGGTTTTTCCCATTTCTAAATGTCTAAATATATTTTCTCGGACAACAATCGCGTCATCGATCAGTAGCCCCACCGAAAGCGAAAAGGCCAGCAGCGACATAATATTAATAGTCATTCCGGCGGCATTCATCAAAGCAAACGAACCGATCAAAGCCACTGGAATTGCAAAACCTGTAATCAAAGTCGACCGCAAAGATCCTAAAAATAAATACACAACTAAAATGGTTAAAATAATTCCAAAAGCGATAGATTCGGCGACGTCTATCACATTTAACCACACGTATTTGGTCATATCCCGAACTAATGTTACTTCAAAATCGTTTCCGTACACCTTCTTCAACTCTTCATTTATTTTATCTAGGCGTTTGTGAATATTATTAGCAACACTGACTGTGTTGGCGCCAGACTGCTTATAGATATTTAAAAAAAGCGTACTCTCACCATCAACATAGACTCGAAGCTTTTCATCTTCAACAGTGTCAATGACGTTTGCAATATCAGATACTTTAGTAACGGCATCATTTCCGAAAAAACTAACAATTGAATTTTTAATCTGATCTAGCGAATTAAATTCGCCTAACGTTCTAAATACAAGTTCTGATTTAGACTGATCCACTTTTCCAGCCGGCACGTTTTGCCCTGAATTTTTCAGCGCCCCTGCGACCTGAGTCACAGACATTTCTCTAGCTGCCATTTTATTTCGATCAATTTGCACTTGAATTTGACGTTTTCGACCGCCGACAACTTCGACTAAGCCCACTTGATTCACTTGTTCAAAACGGGGCCGAATTTGTTCATTAGCTAAATCATATAGTTCGCCGCCTTTTAGTTTGGTTTTTAGGGCCAAAACCATGATCGGTTGTGCTGACGGATCCACCCGACGAATAATTGAATCATCAACAGTATCAGGAAGCTTTTTCTTAGCACTGGATGCTTTGTCCCGCACTTGTTGTTCCGCGTACTTGATATCAATATCTAAATTAAATTCTGCGACGACAATACTTAACGATTCTCGATTGATAGAACGGATATTTTTCACACCGGCAATCGTAGAAAGTTCTTCTTCAATGGGTTTTGAAACCAAAGTTTCAATTTCAGTAGGACCAGCTCCTTGATAAATAGTTTGAACCGTTACGATCGGAAAACTAATATCTGGAAAAAGCTCCACTGGAATTTTGGTAAATCCAAAATACCCAACTGCCATCAGGGCTGCCAAAACAGCGGACATAAATACAGGTCGTTTTACTGACAATTCCCAAATTTTCATATTGATTCCTTGTTTCTAGCGATACATTTCAAGTGAAGTTATAAATTTTCTAGTTTGAAGTTCTACATTCAGTCTTTGATTTCGTGAATTGACGTAATCCTGTTCAAATATCAGTACTTGATAGGTGGTTGACCGGCCATTGTTATATTTTGATCGCTCTAAATCAGCTTTGCTTTTTTGAATGGCTTCAAGTTCACGTACAATTTTCAACTGGCTAGCCAACAATTCTGCCTGATCAACCGTGTTTTTCCACTGAATGGACTCATTCTTTGAACGCGCTTTTTCTGCCAGAATTTGACTGTTGGCAAGCAAGGAATACCCTTCCTTGGAATTTGAAAGATTGCTCAAATCCAAGGGCATATTGAAGGTCAAGGCCACTAATTGATAGTCTTTATTCTCAGAGAAAATTTTGTCTTGCGCTGTTGACGCTGCCGTATCGCGACCCTGTTTTAAATATTGCATACTAAGATTTAAACTCGGCTTGTTTTTTTCTTTTTGCGCTAAATAACTAGACTCGGTAGCCTTTATACTTTCTTTTTGAAGGATTAAATCTAATCGCGCTTTAGCTTTCTGTTTGCCGAGTTCAAGTTCCGTATTTTTAATTTCATCATCAGCCAATTTGTAATCTACTGAATCAGCGTCGATATCTAAAAACGAATTAAATGCTCGAGATGTTTCCTTAAGCTTAACTATGGCAGCAGCTAACTCCAACTGTCGCGATGAAACCAAAGCTTGAGTCTGATACAAATCACTTTTATCCGACAAATTTCGCGTTACCC
Source organism: Pseudobdellovibrionaceae bacterium (assembly GCA_043745515.1). GTDB lineage: Bacteria > Bdellovibrionota > Bdellovibrionia > Bdellovibrionales > Bdellovibrionaceae > UBA2316. The sequence continues at coordinate 6,305 of JAYTTH010000516.1, forward strand.
GGGACTGAGCCCAGGTCAATATCCGCTCAGCGCGCTGAAGCGAATCCTTTTGAATTTCACAATACTTTTGCTGAGTGCACAAACTATAATAAGCATCTTTAATTTCGCTATCTTTTTGAATACGAACAAGTTCTGAATTAAGCCGTTGAACTTTGAGTTGATCTTCGGCCTGGCCAACATTTGCCTTGGTTTCCGCACCCAGCCAGTTGCGCCAAAGAGGTATAGATAATTCCAGCTTAGGATAGGCGTCATAATACTCTGGCACTGATAAAAAACTAGCATTGTTAATTTTTGTGTACGAATAGTTCTGCGAAAACGTCCACATCAAACCAAAGGACGTTTGTTGCTGAAGACCAACCGCGTACGAGTTATTCAAGGTTTTGTCGCCCATAAAGGCAGCGTTTACGGTTGGTCGCCCATCACTTAAGTAAGAACCATTCGCAATCAAATTAACGCCAGTAATTAAACTGGCACTATTTTGAATGAGTTTTGAACCCTCGAAGGCCATTTCCGCAGACTGAGTCGAGGGATCTTTAGCATGAGCCAAATCAACATATTGCTTCAGAGAAATCGTTTCGGCGCCCAGCGCCTGATTAGCGGCTAAGCCGTAAAACAGTAGGTATTTAACAAATAATTCCGCTTTCATTTCATAATTCCTTGTAAAAAAAGATCAGTTAAAAAATCGATAAATTTATCTTTGTCTCTAGGGAAAACATAATCGCCTCTTAAAGCTTTAATTCCGCAGTCATATGAATTCATATAGCCAATTACAGATTCAAATAAAATCCCAAGAAAAACACCCGGATTAAATCCACTTCGAATTATTTTTTTTCTTTGGGCTTCTTTAAAAACCTCAAGCAGTCGTTCGGCGTGGGGGCTTATGAGCTGCTCATGCAACTCTCTGGCAAAAGGCAATCCGTCGACACGCTCACGCTGCATAAGGCTCATCATTTCAGGGTCACCAAATTTCATCCCTACAATCAAGGACACCAATGATTTGATGTCTGCGGCAAATGAATTTTCCGTCATTTCTTTTTTCTCGAAACCCACAAAAATGGTATCTACTTGACCGGTCATCATTATCATCTGTTCGCTTAATATGGCTTTGTACAGTCCTTCTTTGCCGCCAAAATAATAACTAATCATGGAAATATTCTGCCCAGAAATTTTAGAAATCTCGCGCACAGATACGCCGTCAAACCCTTTTTTAGAAAAAAGGGTTCGAGCATGCCTAAGAATATCTCGCCGTGCCGATTGTTCTGATGAATTGTCCGTCATGGGGCTAGATTAGCTCAAACGTTTGTTTAAATCAATAAAAAATTAAACAAACGTTTAATTAAGAGATTCAGCAATTCGATCAGCGAGGTCGATTTTTCAATAGTTCTTCATAAAATCATATACTTATAGATTTTGTTTTTTATTGATTTTAATTCGGAGGTGAAATTTAGAACTGATAAAAATGACCACGGGTTTAATTTAGATAACCTGATTATTATTTAAAGTGTAAAGTTTAAAATTATATTTCTGAAGTGCCTTGATATAAACAGGATCAGTTTTGTCTTTGTCGACATAGGATCCAGTTTTAATATTCCAAACTTTTACGCGCAGTTTGTCGTTTGTATATTGGGCCGATGGTTTTCGTTTGCCTTTTATAAACGTCTTTTCACGCTGAACAATATCTAAAAAGCCATCGCCATCGACATCTTCAATCCAGCCTTCTTTTAGAATTCGAACTTTAGATGTTTTGGACATAATTGCAAAATCGTTAATTATCAGCGCCAACGATTCACCCCGTTTAACCGACAACGTATAAAATGTAAGTTCTTTTGATTTGATCGCTTCAAGCTCAAAACTCTGCCCGCCTGGGCCTTTAAATACAGTCACTTTGTCTGAATTAATATATTGGTATTTTCCATCGTCGAGCCTAAATCTACCCGACGTAAAATGGAATTTCTTTTTGAATTTAAATTCGTCTGCTGAGGCAAAGTGGAAAGACAAAATCAGCAAAAACACGTACCAAAGTTTCATCATCACCTTACCTATAATGGTAAAAGATCCTCTTTCTATTTACAAACTATCTATTGTTGTTGACCTCGAATGAGACTCTCAAGTACACGGATTTAATGATTTTCAATGACTCAAAAACAGGCATACAAGAATTGGTTAAAAGCTTAAATGCGTCTGAACCAGTCGTGATGCCCACCGAAACCGTCTATGGCCTAGCCGCCAAAATAGACGATTTGGAAGGTTTGAAAAAAATATTTCTTTACAAAAAACGTCCATTTTTTGATCCCCTTATCGTCCATATATATAACAAAAAACAGATAACTGAACTTTCTCAATTCGAGTCTTCACTTATCACCACCCTCACAGACACGTTTTGGCCAGGGCCACTGACCATAATATTGCCCAAGCGAGAATCGGTTAGTGAATTGATCACTTCAGGGCTAGATTCTGTGGGTATTCGAATGCCAAAGCATCCGCTTGCCATAGAGCTTTTAAAATCAATTGGGACCCCCCTGGCGGCTCCAAGCGCCAACATATTTGGACAAACAAGCCCTACCCAGGCGGCCCACGTCGAATCCGATTTTCCTAATTTGAAAATACTAGATGGCGGCCCCTGTGAAATTGGAATCGAGTCTACCGTGCTAAAAATTCAGCCTTTGGAAAACTCGCGAATGGCATTTTCAATTTTAAGAAAAGGCATCATTACTCAATCACAAATCCAAGCGTCTCTTAAAGGCCATGAAGAGCATTTCGAGTGGTCAATTGCTGCCGATACCAAACAGTCCCCCGGACATATGAAGCATCATTATATGCCCAAAACACCCATCGTATTTTTTGATCAACCGATTTCGATTAACGACTGGCTACCTGCTATACAAAACGATTTTGCAAACGTTCCAGGTGCGATTGAAAATGTATCTATCTCTAAACCGACCGGTCCCATTCAGCATTTTATAAAACTGCACTTTAGTGCAGATCCGTTAGTGGCCTGTCGCGAACTCTATGGCAAATTAAAAGCCGTTAGCCAGTCTGAAGCGCAAATCCTTGTTTTTGAACTTCAACCACATATGACTGGTGAAATTTGGGAAGCTTTTATCGAGCGAATTTCCAAAGCAGCTAGTTTACGTTATAAAAGCCAAACCATTTCTTAACCTTGTACTAACACAACTTCAGCTATCATTTACACAAATGCTACATTCGATCGCGTTTGACACATTGATGAGAGCGTCCCGAAATCTACAATCCATTCGTCGATTTCGTTTAAACAGTATTTTAAATCAGTGTCCTAAAATCGAAGTCATTCTTGAAAACAAAAACTATCAAATTCAGACCGTGACCCAAAGCAAGGATCTTTTGGCACTTTTAAAACTTAGAAATAAAACTGCGGGACTCGCTGGACCACGACGCCTTTCTATTCCAAGTTTTACCTACACGGATTGCTTTGATTCTGTTGCCGAACATGTCTCTATCCGAAATTTACATACGGGCCAGATTATTGGAGGTTTTAGACTTTTGTCGTCTTTGTTTACGGAACAGTTTTCAAGCGAAGGAAAGTTTGACCTAGAAAGTCTTAAAATCAAAAACGGAACAATTTTGGAACTGAGTCAGTTGTTTTTGCTATCAGAACATAAGCACAAAGACTTGATGAAGCTAACGGCCCGATTTCTATCTGACTACAGTTTAAAATCGAAGGACGAATATATAATTAGCGCGCAAGATATCCGCACAGATTCTAACCGTGGTGCCGCCTTGGTTTACCGCTATTTTCAAACACTCGGTATTATAGAGGCCCATATAAACTGCCGGCCGAAGAGCCCAGGTTTAGTTTCAAACTTAAATCATTGGGTAAATCACTTTCATTCCAGACTTTCCAAATCAGAAATGGAAGAAAGCCTGTCGCTACTATCCGAAACCTTTAAAGAAACCCTATCCCTTGGCGCTTCCGTGGCCGGGCTTCCCGCCAAGGATCATCAAACAAATCACATAGATTTCTTGACGATTTTGCATAAAGAAGATTTAAATAGAGCCCTGTGGAAAAAATCGCAAAACTCATTAGAATCCCTCTCCGGATAGGCCTTTTTCTGGCTGTGGCTGGTATATATTTTATATCAGCTTTTTGGATCTACCTCACCGTAAAGGGCGAAGTTTTACGCCGTCGTCGTTTTTCAGACAACGCGGCTAAATACACCAAATGGATCTGCGAACTTTACAATATAAAAATGGAAGTTCACAATTTTCCTGCTAGTGACGAACCAGGTTTGATCGTTGGAAATCACATGGGTTTTATAGATATTTTAGTGATGCATTCATTAACAAAAGCCCTTTTCATTACGTCACAAGAAATGCGTTCAACACCGCTTTTGGGACCGATAACTGAAATGGCCGGCTGTATGTATGTCGAACGTAGAAATAAATCCAATATTATGGGCGAACTGCGAAATATCGTGAACACATTGAACGATGGATTTCGCGTAACTTTATATCCCGAAGCGACGTCTCACAATGGTGAAGAAATATTACCCTTTAAACGAACTTTAATCAGTTCGGCAGCATTGGCTAGTAAAGCTATTTTTCCTTACTGCTTTAATTTCAAATCTATTAATGGTGAACCCTTTTCGATGAAATATCGAGACAGCGTTTGCTGGTACGGCGATATGAATTTTTTTCCATCGTTTGTAAGATCAATCAGTCTTAAAGAAGTCGTTTGCGAAGTTATTTTCTTAGATCCCTATTATGCCAAAGCAGACGAAGACCGCGGCGCAGTCGCTGATGAAATCAGACGACGTATTGTGGAAAAATTCAAACCTGTTATCAAAGACAATCCCGCTTAAGATTTATAAATTCGTTTCCAAAAATTAGACGCCCTGAACCTTTTGATAAATGCGACCGAACAAATCATCGCCCTTTTCGTTCTTCATTGAAATTTCAACGGTATCGCCAGTTTTCATAAACGGCGTTTCTGCTTTGCCTTTTTCAATTACTTCGATGGTGCGTTTTTCAACCAAACAGCTGGATCCCAACGAATGATCCTCATTTGAAACAGTACCACTGCCAATGAGACTGCCAGCCACCAAGGGTCTGGTTTTTGCGGCATGCGCGATCAGTTCGCCAAAGTGAAAATGCATAACGCCCGCATTGGCCTTACCAAAAAACTGCCCGTTGTAGTTAACTGTCAGTGGTAAATGCAGTCTTCCGTCTTTCCAAGCGACTCCAAACTCTTCCAATGACAAAGCGAGCGGCGACAAGGCTGAATTGGGTTTGCTTTGAAAAAATCCAAAACCACTGGCTAGTTCTTCGGGAATAAGGCCACGAAGCGATACATCATTCATCAAGACAACTAACTTTATGTGCTTCAAGG
>JAYTTH010000517.1:0-3128 GCA_043745515.1 Pseudobdellovibrionaceae bacterium
TAAATCAGAATTAGGCATTGATGACGTTCAATTGCACACCAGTAATGTGTATCTTTTTGCGCTTCCGCCAGAGGGTGAAATGACTCGATTAAACTCGGCCCAGAGAAAATTTATTTTCGAAAAAGAGCTAAGCCTATACGAAGTTCAGTATGAATTGGATTTCCCATTCGAAGACGTCCTCTTTGATCAGTTTTTTGAAATTACTTGGCATGGTGTTGTTTACCATGGTGAAGTTAAATCACTATGATTCGATTATTATTCCTCGTTTATTTTTTGTATCTGCAAACAGCGTTTGCTATTAATTCACAGTCCTATTTCAAAGACAGTATTTCTGAATATAAAACTGATTTTTTTGGCCGAGCAAAGGCACTTAAAACTCGATATCCAAATTTGGTACTTGGCGATTCCATTGTTAAAATGAATTCGACCCCCGAGCACAATATTCCGTTAAAAATAGATTATTTGCTAGTGCCTTCTGAAAAGAAAAAGAATCTAGTCGTTTTTCAGTCTGGCGTGCATGGAATCGAAGGCCTGGCTGGGGCTGGGATTCAAAATTTTCTACTAGATTATTTGCATACAAACCCGTCCCAAACCACTTCATTTCTTTACATTCACGTGGTCAATCCTTGGGGCAGCTTACTTAGCAGGCGCACCAATTTAAATAATGTCGATCTCAATCGTAATTTTGTCTTAACACCTGAAGCATTTTTGCAGAAAAGTGAGGATTACAGTTCAATCAACACTTTTTTAAATCCTGAACAGCCCTATGAATCTGGTTTTTTCAAAAAAATGTCCTTTTATTTTGATTCCTTTCATTTGATTTATAGCTATTCGATCGAAACTCTTCGTCGATCGATTTTAAAAGGCCAATACAGTTTTCCAAAAGGCATTTATTATGGCGGGTCATCCTATCAGCCAGAATTTGAGGCTCTAACAACAATTTGGAATTCCCAGATTCAAGGCTATGATAAAATAGTCTATGTTGATTTGCACACTGGCTATGGCGAAAAGGGTAAATTGCATTTATTAGCTGGGCAATCAAACGGTGGCCTTGCGCAAAAGCTGACCGGACTTTTCAGCCCATCCATTATTGATTTTGGAGACACCAAAAATTTTTACGAGACAACAGGTGATGTTCTTACCTATTTCTATCTATCCCAGCCTAAAAAGGTGGATGTGTATCCAATTACATTTGAATTCGGCACGCTGAATTCCCAAAGTACCATCGGTTCTATGGAATCGCTGCATAGAATGTTGACAGAAAACCAAGCCTATCATTACAAAACGGGCAATTCAAATTCAGACGTTCAAGTAAAAAAACTATTTAGAGATATGTTTTACCCACCCGATTTTGAATGGCGAGACAAAATCCTTAATCAATCCAAAACTGAAGTCGACAAAATCGTCCAGTTTTTAGAATCAGCACCCAATTAGTTTATTTTAAAGACTTAGCCATTCGCAGTTTTTTACTGTTTTATTTTTAGGACAAAATCTACCTTCAGTAAACTCAGTACGCTGTGACCAAGTTCCACTCAAGGTGCACGAATACCGCAAGCAGTGCTGAGATTCTTTTACAAAAGCACATTCGTTCAACTTACCCTTGGGAGCTTTACAAATGAAAACTCCTTCTTCAGCCTTGGCAATCTCGTTTGCTTTTTTCTTGGTTTCGGCCAATTTCTTAATTGGCTGCCTCCACAAATCCATTCCCATAATGACCGGATTTTTAAGTTCCGCTTTTTCCATTTTCATTTTTGGAATTTTACGATTGTTAAGTAAAAAATCATAGACCATATCGCCTTCGACAAATTCAGGGATAAAGGTCAATCGAGTGGCTTCCGGGGCTGGCATTTCACGATCATCTGAATCAATTTGAATAGCTTGATTGGATTTGACCATTTCAAAATTAGTCTTTTTGCTTTTTGAATCGTGCTGGACAATTAAATCCCCTTGTTTCATTGGGAATTTAAATAGGCCGATGATTTGAAATACTAAATCGTTTGAAACATTTTTGATATAGACTCGCCCTTTGGTAAGCTGAAAAACGGAACCAGTCCATTTAACAACAGTGCCGGGGAAAAGCTTCATAAAAAACCGATTGGGGGCTGCTATGAGTGCGTCTGCAGATTCTGTTTCCAATTGAGATACGGATGGGAACTCCCAGAAACCTGCTTTTTTTAATGGACCACCATTTACTTTTACCTGTTTAAAATCAGAGGTGGTGAGTACCCAACGGACTACCTTTGATTCCAGTTTATCGCTTGCCAACGCAGAATAAAACAAATCAAAAATTAAAAAAATGGCGACGTAGAATCGAATCACTTTTCTAGCTCCCACAATTTTGCATGCTTTAGAAAAACTGAATAACCTGAGCTTACAGCAATAATAAACCCCGCCATACCATCTAGAAAACCCAATTTAAAAATATAATTTTCGACAAATTTTACCCACGGCTTAGTCATCAACTTAAAAAGCGAAAATCTGATTTTTTGAACTTTCAATTGCTGGGCTTGCAAACCAGAATATCTATCATTTGTAATCACTTGATGACTGATCGACTTAAAAACAAAATGCTGAATTGGATTTTTCAACTTTACGGTGATAGCCGCAACAACATGTTCATGAATTAACGAATCACTCCACCGAGCATGACGACGATTAAACAGGCGCAGTTGATAATCGGGATACCAACCGCCATGACGAATCCAACGCCCCAAAAAATAGGATAAACGAGGCAGCTGATAGCCTGTTTCAGGAATCAACTGGCTAAAGGCGTTTTGAATTTCAGCCTGAGATTCAGGCGACAGACGCTCGTCTGCATCTAAACTCAGCACCCAGTCATATTTTGCCAATTCCGTTGCTTTTGTTTTCTGAAGTCCAAAACCCAGCCATTCTTGATCAAAAACGCGCGCGCCATGGCTCATGGCTAACTCTTTAGTTTTATCTTTAGAAAAACTATCTAAGACTACAATATCACTAGCAAAAGGAACCGATTCAATACAGTCTTTTATTGATTTCTCTTCATTCAAAGTTATGATAATTAAACTCAATGGCAACTTAGCGGCTGACATGACTTCACTGTCTCAACAGTTATTCAGCTTGTCAAATGCGGGGCCAGCTATTTATTCTAT